>NZ_JBHVFF010000198.1:0-16156 GCF_042801895.1 Streptomyces sp. NPDC057543
GCGCGTCACTCCCCGGCCCGAGCCTCCGCCCCCGCGACCCCCGGAGCCCTTCATGGGACGTTATGTGATCCGGCGTCTGCTGCAGATGATCCCGGTCTTCTTCGGCGCCACGCTGCTGATCTTCCTCATGGTGAACGTGATGGGCGACCCCATCGCGGGCCTCTGCGGCGAACGCCAGTGCGACCCGGCGACCGCAGCCCGACTCCGCTCGGAATTCGGCCTCGACAAGCCGGTCTGGCAGCAATACGCCACCTACATGGGCAACGTCTTCACCGGAGACTTCGGCACCGCGTTCAACGGGCAGAAGGTCACCGAGCTGATGGGCAGCGCGTTCCCCGTCACCATCCGGCTCACCGTCGTCGCGATCGTCTTCGAAATCGTCATCGGCATCAGCCTCGGCGTCGTCACCGGTCTGCGCCGGGGCCGCCCCGTCGACACCACCGTGCTCATCCTCACCCTGGTCGTCATCTCCGTCCCGACCTTCGTCACCGGTCTCCTGCTCCAGCTCCTCCTCGGAGTGGAGTGGGGTGTCATCAAACCGTCCGTCTCCCCGGAGGCGCCGTTCAACGAGCTCCTCATCCCGGGACTCGTCCTTGCCTCGATCTCCCTGGCGTACGTCACCCGGCTCACCCGGACCTCGATCGCCGAGAACACCCGCGCCGACTACGTCCGTACCGCCGTCGCCAAGGGACTGCCCAGGCGCCGCGTGGTCATCCGGCATCTGCTGCGCAACTCGCTGATCCCCGTCGTCACCTTCATCGGTACGGACGTGGGCGCCCTGATGGGCGGGGCGATCGTCACCGAGCGGATCTTCAACATCCACGGCGTCGGCTACCAGCTCTACCAGGGCATCCTGCGCCAGAACTCCCAGACCGTCGTCGGGTTCGTCACCATTCTGGTCCTCGTGTTCCTGGCGGCGAACCTGATCGTCGACCTGCTGTACGCCGTACTCGACCCGAGGATCCGCTATGCCTGAGCAGACACCGGACGAGGCGATCTCACCGGCCGGCGCGGGAGGCGTCATGGATCTCGCACTGGAAGAGGGCGCGACCCTCGAAAAGACGCCCGGCGGCCCCGAGGGCACCGGCCCCGCCGAGAAGCCGCGCAGTCTGTGGTCCGACGCCTGGCGGGACCTGCGCCGCAACCCGGTCTTCATCATCTCCGCGCTGATCATCCTCTTCCTGGTGATCATCTCGATCTGGCCGTCGCTGATCGCGGACCAGGACCCCCTGAACTGCGACCTGGGCAAGGCCCAGGAGGGCTCCCAGCCCGGCCACCCCTTCGGCTTCGACGGACAGGGCTGCGACGTCTACACCCGCACCGTCTACGGCGCCAGGAACTCCGTCACCGTCGGCGTCTGCGCCACCCTGGGCGTCACCCTGCTCGGCGGCTTCCTCGGCGGCCTGGCGGGATTCTTCGGCGGCTGGTGGGACTCCGTGCTCTCCCGCCTCACCGACGTCTTCTTCGGCATCCCCGTCGTACTCGGCGGCCTGGTCTTCCTCTCCGTCGTCACCAGCTCCACCGTCTGGCCGGTGATCGGCTTCATCGTGCTGCTGGGCTGGCCGCAGATCGCGCGCATCGCCCGGGGCTCCGTGATCACCGCCAAACAGAACGACTACGTACAGGCGGCACGCGCGCTCGGTGCCTCCAACACGCGGATGATGCTTCGCCACATCACGCCGAACGCCATCGCGCCGGTGATCGTCGTCGCGACCATCGCGCTCGGTACGTACATCTCGCTGGAGGCGACCCTCTCGTTCCTCGGCGTCGGCCTGAAACCGCCGGCCGTCTCCTGGGGCATCGACATCTCCGCCGCGTCCCAGTACATCCGCAACGCCCCGCACATGCTGCTCTGGCCCGCCGGAGCGCTGGCGGTCACCGTGCTCGCGTTCATCATGCTCGGCGACGCGGTGCGCGACGCCCTCGACCCCAAGCTGCGCTGAGGAGCCCGCTGCCATGTTGCTCGAAGTGCGCGATCTGCACGTGGAGTTCCACACCCGCGATGGGGTGGCCGGAGCAGTCAACGGGGTCAGTTACTCGGTGGCCGAGGGCGAGACGCTGGCCGTCCTCGGCGAATCCGGCTCCGGCAAGTCGGTCACCGCACAGGCCGTCATGGGCATCCTCGACATGCCCCCCGGGAAGATCAGCGGCGGCGAGATCCTCTTCAAGGACCGCGACCTGCTGAAGATGAAGAAGGACGAGCGCCGGAAGATCCGCGGCCAGGAGATGGCCATGATCTTCCAGGACGCCCTCTCCTCCCTCAACCCCGTGCTCAGCGTGGGGGAGCAGCTCGGCGAGATGTTCGTCGTCCACCGCGGGATGTCCCACAAGGACGCCAAGCGGAAGGCCGTCGAACTGATGGACCGGGTCCGCATCCCGGCCGCGAAAGAACGCGTCGGAAACTATCCGCACCAGTTCTCCGGCGGCATGCGTCAGCGCATCATGATCGCCATGGCGATGGCGCTGGAACCCTCACTGATCATCGCCGACGAACCCACCACCGCCCTCGACGTGACCGTCCAGGCCCAGGTGATGGACCTGCTCGCCGAGCTCCAGCGCGAACTGAACATGGGCCTGATCCTGATCACCCATGACCTCGGCGTGGTCGCGGACGTCGCCGACCACATCGCCGTGATGTACGCCGGCCGGATCGTCGAGACCGCCCCCGTCCACGAGATCTACCGGGCACCCGCCCATCCGTACACCAAGGGTCTGCTCCAGTCGATCCCGCGCCTCGACCAGAAGGGCCAGGAACTGTACGCGATCAAGGGCCTGCCGCCCAACCTGCTGCACATTCCGCCCGGCTGCGCCTTCCATCCGCGCTGCCCGATGGCCCAGGAGATCTGCCGGGGCGAGGTACCGCCGCTGTTCCAGGTGGCCGAGAACCGCGAGAGCGCCTGCTATTTCTGGAAGGAGACGCTCGATGCACGCTGAACCGGGGACCACCCGCGCGGGCGGCGAGCCGATTCTGGAGGTCCGCGATCTCGTCAAGCACTACCCGCTGACCCAGGGCATCCTGATCAAGAAGCAGATCGGCGCCGTCAAGGCGGTCGACGGGGTCTCCTTCGACCTGGCGGCGGGCGAGACGCTCGGCATCGTGGGGGAGTCGGGCTGCGGCAAGTCGACCGTGGCCAGGATGCTGGTCCATCTGGAACAGCCGACGGCCGGCACGGTCAAGTACAAGGGCGAGGACATCACCAAGCTGTCGGGGCGCGCGCTGAAGGCCGTGCGCCGCAACATCCAGATGGTGTTCCAGGACCCGTACACCTCCCTCAATCCCCGGATGACGGTCGGCGACATCATCGGGGAGCCGTACGAGATCCACTCCGAGGTGGCCCCGAAGGGCGATCGGCGCCGCAAGGTCCAGGACCTGCTGGACGTCGTCGGGCTCAACCCGGAGTACATCAACCGCTATCCGCACCAGTTCTCCGGCGGCCAGCGCCAGCGCATCGGCATCGCCCGCGGCCTGGCTCTGAACCCCGAGATCATCGTCGCCGACGAACCCGTCTCCGCCCTCGACGTCTCCGTGCAGGCGCAGGTCGTCAACCTGCTGGACCGGCTCCAGTCGGAGTTCGGGCTGAGTTACGTCTTCATCGCGCACGACCTGTCGATCGTCCGGCACATCTCCGACCGGGTCGGCGTGATGTACCTGGGCCGGATCGTCGAGATCGGCACCGAAGAGCAGATCTACGACCACCCCACGCATCCATACACCCAGGCGCTGCTGTCCGCCGTCCCGGTGCCGGACCCGATGGCGCGCGAGCACCGGGAGCGGATCATCCTGCACGGCGACGTCCCGTCGCCCGCCAACCCGCCCTCCGGCTGCCGATTCCGCACCCGCTGCTGGAAGGCGCGGGAGCGGTGCGCAGTGGAGGTGCCGCTGCTGGCGGTTCCGGCGGTCTTCCGGTTGACGGACACCCCGGCCACGCACGACTCGGCCTGCCACTTCGCGGAGGAGAAGCAGGTGGTGCCGCCGGAGGGGCTGCTGGAGACGCCGGGGGAGCTGCCGACGGAGTCGACGGAAGAACTGCCGGGGGATTCGCCGGAGGGCCTGGCGGGGGAGGACGACGCGGCGGAGAAGGAGGGCGAGGCGGGCTCCTCGGGCGCCATTGGCCAGGAACAGGAAGACGGGCCGTCGCCGTCCGGGAGCAGCCGGGCCGGCTGATCGCGGACGCGTTAACGCGCGGGCAACCCGGCCGTCCCACCTCCGATATACGAACGCGCCACGATGGTCGTCGTACGGCCGTGCGGGTGCCGTGAACCGGCCGGGGGGTCGTCAAGTCCCCCCGGCCGGTTGCCCGTTCAGGCATCATCCCGGTGCCCCTCTTGTCCGGCGGGCGAGGGCCGGGGGAGTATCGATCGCGTGATACTCACGCGCGGAGCAAGGATCACCGGCGCTGTCCTCTGCGTCCTGCTCGCCGTGATCGTCGCGGGCTGGCTCGTACGGGATCTCCAGGCCGTCGACGATCCTGGGCGGTTGTGGAAGTACTGGGCCGGCTACTACGAGATGCGGCCATCGGTGCCGCCCACCACCTCGGCCGACGACGTGATGCTGCTCGTGGCGTATGTGGTCACCGCCGTCGCGGCCCTGCGGTCCTCGGTGGCCGCAACCGCACTGGTCGCCACCGGAGTGGTCACCCTCGGCATGCGGCTCCCCGGACTCTGGAACATCGGCGAGTCCCCGATGGACGCCGCGTACTCCGACGACCTCCGCACCCGCGCCCTCGTCTGTGCCTTCGTGGCACTCGCGGCGGGCGTCGCACTGATCATCACCGCGGGGGCCGGGCGCAGGCCGCCGCGCGACTTCTCCGAGGCCACCCCGGGCCGTCCTGGCCAGGGGGCCGGGGTGATCGCCTTTCTGCTGCTGGGCGCCGCCGGAGCGGTCGTGATCGCCTGGGAGATCCGCCAGGCCGTACGGTTCCCCCAGGTCTACCCCGACTGGTTCCTGGGCGGGAACCGGGCGATGCAGGCGCTGACCGACCCTCCGCCGGGCTGGAGCAGTGCGCTCGTCGCGCTGCTCTGTCTGTACGCGGGGACGAGCGCGCTCAGCCGCGCCGTGCACGCGCGGCCGTTCGGCTTGATCGCGGCCGGTGCGCTGCTGTCCGCCGGCGTGCTGGGAGTGGCCCGCGCCGTGCACTACGACTTCTTTGATCACTTCGGCGACCTGCCGGTCGAGGAGCAACTCACCGTACTGACCTGGCTCTTCGAAGTCATCGCCGGAGTGGTGGTGCTCATCGTGCTGGCCCGGCGGGGCGCCGCGGACACCCCCGCCCAGCCCCACCAGGGGTATGGGCAGGGGTACGGCTATCCGCGGCCCGGCGTCTTCGGCCCGCCGCCCCCGTCCCAGCCGCCGCCGGGCTGGTGACGGGAGACCGGCCGGCTCACGCCCGAAGCCCCAACGACCGCTTCAGGAAGTCCACTTGGAGCAGCAGCAGATTCTCCGCCACCTGCTCCTGCGGCGTCATGTGCGTCACCCCGCTGAGCGGCAGCACCTCGTGCGGGCGCCCCGCCGACAGCAGCGCCGACGACAGCTTCAGCGAGTGCGCGACCACCACGTTGTCGTCCGCCAGACCATGGATGATCATCATCGGTCGGACCTGGTCGGCGGCCCCGGAGAGCCCCTCGTCCGTCAGCACCGAGTTGCGCGCGTACACCTCCGGCTGCTTCGCCGGGTCGCCGAGGTAGCGCTCGGTGTAGTGGGTGTCGTACAGCCGCTGGTCGGTCACCGGAGCGCCCACCACCGCCGCGTGGAAGACGTCCGGCCGCCGCAGCACGGCCAGCGCCGCCAGATAGCCGCCGAACGACCAGCCGCGGATCGCCACCTTGCCGAGATCCAGCGGGAACCGCCCGGCCAGCGCGTGCAGCGCCTCGATCTGATCGTCCACGGTGAGGGCGAGATTGTCCTTGACGGCCTTCTCCCAGCCCGGTGAACGCCCCGGCGCGCCACGGCCGTCCGCGACGACCACCGCGAAGCCCTGATCGGCGAACCACTGTGACGTCAGATGCGGATTGTGGGCGGCGAGCACCCGCCGGCCGTGCGGTCCGCCGTACGGATCCATGAGGACCGGAAGCGGACCGTCCGATTCCTTGTACCCGTCGGGGAGCAGCACGGCGCACGGAATTCGCCGTGCGCCCCCTTCGGTGAGGCGCACCCGTGCCGACAGGACCGGCTCCTGCGCGAAGCTCGCCACGGTGGCGATCCGCTTGCCGTCGCGGAGTACCTCGGCACGGGCCCCCGGCCGTTCCAGGGACTGGGAGACCAGCACCGTCACCCCGCCCGCGCGGACCGCCGAATGCACCCCCGCCCCTTCGGAGATCCGCTCAATGCCCAGTTCGTTGACCCGGTACACATGGCTCTCGCCGATCTCCGGCTCCGCGGCCTCCTCGCCCGCCGACGCCGACACCAGGACATCCGAATCACCGATGTCCAGGACCGCCTGGAGCTGCAACTGCGCCCCGGTCAGCAGCCGGTCGCCGACCGCGAGCACCCGCGCCCCGCCCTCGTCCGCGATCCGCACGAGCCGCCCGTCCGGCGCCCAGGCGGGCACGCCGGGGAAGATTTCCAGCCAGACCGGGTCCTCGTCGACATGCACCGTCCGCGTCGTCCCGGTCTCCGTGTCCACCGCGAGGAACAGCTGGCTCTGCTGGTCACGGGCCTGTACGAGGAGCAGCGGAGCCCCGTCCGACGACCAGTGCACCTGAGCCAGATACGGATGGCGTGCCCGGTCCCAGACCACTTCGGTACGGCTGCCGTCCAGGCCCGTCACGAAGAGCCGCACCTCGGCGTTGGGCGTCCCCGCCGCCGGGTAGGCGACCTCGGCGGGCCTGCGCTCCGGGTGCGCGGGATCCGCGATCCACCACCGCTGTACGGGACTGTCGTCGACCCGGGCGACCAGCAGCCGGTCCGACTCCGGCGACCACCAGAAGCCCCGCGAGCGCTGCATCTCCTCGGCCGCGATGAACTCCGCCAGACCGTACGAGACGTTCTCCCCCTCCGGCTCCGCGAGCGCCCGGTCCCCGTCGCCGTCGGCGCCCACGACGCGCAGCGCACCCTTGGACACGTACGCGATGTGCCGCCCGTCCGGCGAGGGCCGCGGGTCGATCACCGGACCGGGCACCGGCAGCGCCCGCGCCGTACCCGCCCGCAACTCCGCGACGTACACCTTCCCGGAGAGCGCGAACGCGGCCAACTCGGCCGCCGCGTCCACCGCGTAGCCGACGATCCCCGAGGAGCCCTCACGGCTGCGCTCGCGCCGGGCCCGCTCCTGCGCCGACAGCCGCTCCGCCGAACCGCCCAGCAGCGTCCCGGGATCGGCGACGACGCGCTCCTGCGGCGCCCCGCCCTCCGGCAGGTCCAGCACCCACAGCCGGCCCGCCCGGTCCGTGCCCGAGCCGGACCGCAGGAAGATCACCCGCTCACCGTCGGGTGAAACGGTGAACGCACGGGGAGCGCCGAGGGTGAATCGCATGGTCCTGGCGTGCTGGCGGGGAAACGAGATCTTCTGCGAAGTCATGGGCTCGAACCTAGCCCCCGACCACCCGGTCGTGCGCCCCTCGTGCTGCTGTGCCCCGATCAATGCGGTGCGACGGATAGTTATGATCCGTAGCGCTCGGTGGGTATGAACCTGCTGGCTCCGTGTGTGCTGACCGATCCGACCGTACTGATGGACTGATGGAGGTGAACCGCCGTGGCACTCTCGATTTCGGCGGTGGTGCTGCTGGCGATCGTCGTCTTCCTGCTGATCCGGAAATCCGGACTGAAGGGCGGACATGCGGTGGTCTGCGCGCTGCTCGGTTTCTATCTCGCCAGCTCGTCCATTGCACCCAGCATCTCGAACCTGACCACGAATGTGGCAGGCATGATCGGAAGCCTCAAGTTCTGAGCCCCGGTTTCGTGCTTCCACTTGTTGTCGGTCGGTGTGCGGTCAGGGCCCGAGGCGTCCGGCTCGTAGGGTGGTCCCTATGACGGACCATCCCGCCCGGCGTCTGCTCCTGGTGCACGCGCACCCCGACGACGAGTCGATCAACAACGGCGCCACCATGGCCAAGTACGCGGCCGAGGGCGCCCAGGTGACCCTCGTGACCTGCACACTCGGCGAGGAGGGAGAGATCATCCCGCCCGCCCTCGCCCATCTCGCGGCGGACCGGGACGACACCCTGGGCCCCTACCGCCGGGGCGAACTCGCCGCGGCGATGAAGGAGCTGGGGGTCACCGACCACCGCCTCCTCGGCGGCCCCGGCCGCTTCCGCGACTCCGGAATGATGGGCGCCGAGCAGAACCACCGCCCCGGGGCCTTCTGGGCCGCGGACGTGGACGCCGCCGCCGGATACCTCGTGGAGGTGATCCGCTCGGTGCGCCCGCAGGTCCTCGTGACGTACGACCCCGACGGCGGCTACGGGCACCCCGACCACATCCAGGCGCACCGCGTCGCGATGCGGGCGGCGGAGCTGGCCGCCGACCCGGCATACCGCACGGGACCGGACACCCCGCACACCATCGCCAAGATCTACTGGAACCGGGTGCCGCGCTCGGTGGCCGAAGAGGGCTTCGCGCGCCTGCGGGAGACGGCACCGGACGCCTTCCCGGGAATCGCCGCCCTCGACGACGTACCGGGTGTGGTCGACGACACGACGATCACCGCGCGGATCGACGGCTCGGCCCACGCGGCCGCCAAGAGTGCCGCGATGCGGGCCCATGCCACCCAGATCATCGTGGACGGACCCTTCTTCGCTCTCTCCAACGACCTCGGCCAGCCCGTCTTCACCACCGAGTACTACGAGTTGGTACGCGGCTCCTCCGGGGCCCCTCAAGGGGCCCGTGAGGACGACCTGTTCGCCGGGCTGCCGGAAGCGGACGCAGCGGGGGCAGGCCTTCCGGAAGCGCACGCAGCAGGGGCCGACGCACCGGAAGCGGGCGTACACGGAGCCGACGTATCGGGGGCTGAGCGATGAGCGACGGCAAGCAGCGCACACCGCGCACCGGCGCGCCCGCCAGGGACACCGCGGCCACCGGGCTCGCCGCGCCCCTCAACCCCGGGCGGATCGCCGCGTATGCGGGCCTCGCCGTCCTCGGCGTGCTCGTCGGGATTGCCGGGGCACTGGTCCAAGCGGCCTGGTTCCCCGCCGGATTGCTGCTCGCGCTGGCTGCGTGCGCCGGACTGTTCTACGGCGGGCGCTGCGTCTTCGGCACCCAGCTCGGCGCCCTGGCCCCGGCCGCGGGCTGGCTGATTTCGGTCATTGTGCTGCTCGGCGGGCGGCCGGAAGGCGACTATGTCTTCGGCGATGAACTGGGCCTCACCCTCTTCATGCTGGGCGGTATGGCCGTCGCTGTGATCTGTGCCACCATGTCGCGGTCGCCGCGAACGGACGCCGACAGCGGCCGACCTGGCAAGTAATGTGCCACGTCCGATCCCGTAATGCCCCTTGTCCGTCCGGCGGTCGTGCAGGCGTTTCCCCCGGTGGCGGAGTGTCTGTCGGCGACGGCCAGTAAGGTGGTTCGCGCGCCGAGCCGTCCCCAGGCCTGCGGCATGGGGGAAGTACGGGCGGCGGAGCCAATCGGGAGAACCTGCTTTGAGTCGTGAAACTGACAGTTCGTCCTCCGGGCCTCAGGGGCGTGGAGGAGCCGCGTACCCCTCGGGGACGCCGCCGTACGGATCCCGCCAGTATCCGTCGCTGCACCCTTCGCAGGACGCCCCGGAGGGGGCCCCGGAGCCTGCGGATCCGCCTCAGTCCGAAGAGCCGAGGACCGAGACGACGCTGACGACGCGCATCCGGATCAACATCCCGGGCTCGCGTCCCATCCCGCCCGTCGTCATGCGTACGCCCATGAGCGACGCCGACGCCACCGAAGCCGAGCGCACGAGCAGCATCCCGCGCCCCGCCTCGCCCGCGCCGAGCGGTGCGTCGGACCGGGCCGACACCGCACCGGCCGACGGGGCGGGACCCGGTTCGGCGAGGGCGGAGCCGGCTGCCGAGAAGCCGGCCAGGGAGAAGAACGGCGGCGACTGGTTCGCCCCGCGCAAAGCCCCCACGAACACCTCGGTCGTCGGCTCCGGGGCGCCCGGTGGCGCCGACGGCCCCAAGGGCGCCGCGCCCACCCCGCCGCGCGCCGACCTGCCGTACTTCTCGGACGGTCCGCAGCGCACCGGCGAGCAGGACGCGCCCAGCTCCGGCATCAGCGCCCTCGACGACCTCGGCCCCCGCACGTCCGGCGGCCCGCGCCCCACGCCCAACCTCGGCGTGCGTACGCCCGGCCCCTCCGGACCGACCACGGGCGTCACCGGCACGTCGTCCCTGACCCCGAACCTCGAAGGGGCGGGCGGCTTCGGCTCGGCGGGCCCCGGGGGGACCGCGGGCCCACAGAGTCAGGGCCCCGGAGGTTCCGCGGGCCCGCAGGGTCAGGGTTCCGGCGCCCCCGGTGGCGTGCCTCCGCGGATGTCCGACGACACGGCGGTGCTGACGCCCCAGTCGCCCGGCCCGGCCGCTGCCGGCCGGGGCGGCAACGTCTCCGGTGACACGCTCACCAGCGGCATCCCCGTCGTCCCGCCGGAGCACCGCTCGCCGTTCCCGCCTCCGTCCCCGTTCGTGGGCGCGGGCGGCCCCGGCGGTGGACGTCCCGACCTGACGCCCGGTCTCGCGGACGACGCGATGGGCACCGGTCCGGCCGGTCCCGGCGGACCCGCCACCCCGTCGCCCGGTCCCGCCGCGCGCCCCGCCTCGCCGACCCCGCCCGCGAAGAAGAAGGGCCGCTCCAAGCTGGTCCTCCTCTGCGCCGGTGTCGTCGGCCTGGTCGGTGTCGCGTACGGCGCCGGGCTGCTGATGAACCACTCCGACGTCCCCAAGGGCACCACGGTCCTCGGTGTCGACATCGGCGGCGGCACCAAGGAGGAGGGCGTCGCGAAGCTGGACGCCGCCCTCGGCAAGCGCGCCCAGGCCCCCCTCCAGCTGTCCGTGGACGGCAGGAAGACCGAGCTCGCACCGGACAAGGCGGGGCTCGGCCTGGACAGCCAGGAGACCGTGCGCTCGGCCGCGGGCAGCGACTACAACCCGCTCTCCGTCATCGGCTCCCTCTTCGGCAGCAAGCGCGTCGTCGACCCGGTGATCCCGGTGGACGAGGAGAAGCTCGGGGTCGCGCTCACGGACCTGGCGGGCGTCTCCGGCTCGGCCAAGGACGGCACGATCCGCTTCGAACCGGGCAAGGCCGTCGCCGTACCCGGCAAGGCGGGCAAGGCGCTGGACGTCAACCAGTCGCTGATCTCGGTGCGCGACGCGTACCGGGCCCAGGTGGAGACCGGCCGGACGGACACCGTCCAACTGCCGGTCACCAGCCGCGAACCCACCATCAGCCAGGCCGAACTGGACCGGGCGATGAAGGAATTCGCGCAGCCCGCGATGTCCGGCCTGATCACCATCAAGGCCGGTCCCAAGCAGATCCAGTTCGGGCCGGCCAAGTCGCTGCCGAAGATCCTGACGATGGTGCCGGTCAAGGGCCGGCTGGTCGAGCACTACGACAAGAAGGCCATCGACACCCTCTGCGAAGGCGTCTTCGACGGCATCATGGTCACCAAGGGCGACGGCAAGAAGCACCAGCTCAGTGCCGACGACGTGGCGGCCGCCATGCAGACCGCGCTGGTCGGCAGGACTCCCGTCGAGCGGACCGTCACGATCGACCTCGGCGGCAACGGATAACCGCACCCGTACACCGCCCCGCCCCCGTCCGGACCCCCGGCCGGGGGCGGCGCCGTGTCCGGGCGGGCGTGCCTCCCACAGTTCTCCGGACGGCCGCCCGACCGCCTGCCCCGCCACCGGTGTCACGCGCTCCGCATGACATCCGTCATCCCGATTCCACGACCCGCGGCCCTGCCGGGCCCACCCCGCGCTCCGCCACGCTGGACGCATGACAACGACAGCCCCCGAGACCACCGGAGCCAAGACCGCCGTGGTCCGCTTCGACCGGGTCAGCAAGGCGTACGGGACGGTGCGCGCCGTCGACGGACTCACCCTCGATCTGCACCCCGGCGAGACCGTGGCGCTCCTCGGCCCCAACGGCGCCGGAAAGTCCTCCACCCTGGATCTGCTGCTCGGCCTGCGCACCGCGGACTCCGGTTCGGTCCGGGTCTTCGACACCACCCCGCAGGGCGCCATCGCCGCGGGCCGCGTCGGCGCGATGCTGCAGAGCGGCGGCCTGATGGAGGACGTCACGGTCGGGGAGCTCGTCCGCCTCGCCTGCGATCTGCACCCCAGGCCCTGTCCGGTGGGCGAGGTGCTGTCCCGCGCCGGTATCGCGCAGATCGCCGACCGCATGGTCAACAAGCTCTCCGGCGGCCAGGAGCAGCGCGTACGGTTCGCGCTCGCCACCGCCGGGGCCAACGACCTGATCGTCCTCGACGAGCCGACCACCGGCATGGACGTCACGGCCCGCCAGGCCTTCTGGGCCACCATGCGCGAGCAGGCCGAGCAGGGCCGCACCGTCCTGTTCGCCACCCACTACCTCGAAGAGGCCGACGCGATCGCCGACCGCGTCCTCGTGCTCCACAAGGGCCGGCTGCTGGCCGACGGCACCGCCGCCGAGATCAAGGAGAAGGCCGGAGCCCGCCGGATCTCCTTCGAGCTGGAGGGCCCGGTCGACGAGGCGACCCTGCGCGACCTGCCGTTCCTGTCCACGCTCGACATCACCGGCAACCGGGTCCGTATCCAGTCGCACAACGCCGACGCGACCGTCCACGCGGTCTACGGGCTCGGCCTCTACCCGCGCGCACTCGAAGTCGCGGGACTCGGCCTGGAGCAGGCCTTCGTCGCCATCACCGAGGCCGAGGAGGCCAGGAACCAGTGCTGAGTTTCTTCTCGTGGGCCCTCATCCGGCTCGAAGTGACCCGCACCCTGCGGAACAAGAAGTTCATGTTCTTCTCGGTCATCTACCCGTCGGTGATCTACCTGCTGATCTCCGGCACCCGGAACACCACGGACAAGGTCCCGAACAGCGACCTCACTCTCCAGGCCTTCTTCATGGTCTCGATGGCATCCTTCGGCGCGCTGACCGCCGTCCTCATGGGCAACAGCGAACGCATCGCCAAGGAGCGCGAGAAGGGATGGGTCCGCCAGCTCCGGCTCACCGCACTGCCCGGTCGCGGCTATGTCCTGGCGAAGATCGCCAGTGCGGCGATGGTCACCCTGCCCTGCATCGTGGTCGTGTTCCTGGTCGCCGCCACCGTCAAGCACGTACGGCTGGACACCTGGCAGTGGTTCGCGCTGACCGGCGTCATCTGGGCCGGTTCGATGGTCTTCGCCGCGCTCGGGGTCGCCATCGGCTACATCGCCAGCGGCGACGCGGTCCGCCCGATCACGATGATCATCTACTTCGGGCTCTCCATCCTCGGGGGTCTGTGGATGCCCAGCGCGACCTTCCCGCAGTGGCTCCAGAACGTTTCCGAATGGCTGCCCACACACGCGTACGCTTCTCTCGGTCAGGCGATCGAAATGGGCGGGTCGCCGCACGGCAAGGACGTCGCCATCCTCTGCGTCTACTTCCTGATCTTCGCGGGCGGAGCGGCCTGGCTCTACCGGAAGGACACCCTGAAGGCGTGAAGGACGAGGAGGAGTACGTGGGTGTCGGGCGCCCACCGACGGGCCGTCGGCAGGTCTGGATCAAGCTGCTCTGGATCGGTGTCTGGCTCGCGTTCATGAGCGCCCCGGTCAAGGACCTGGCCGACGGCCACCACACCCCGTGGGGCACCGCGCTGGGCGTACTGGGTCTGCTGGTCTTCGTCGGCGCCTATCTGGTGCTGGTCTTCCGTCACACGTCGAACGCCCTCGACCGGCGCGTCGTCCAGTCCTCGATCGCCTTCCTCGGCGCCCTCGCCGTCACCCTCTCCCTGACGCTCGGCACCGCGTGGCTGGTCCTCTTCGTGTACGTGGCGGTCTCCGTCGGCGCCACGCTGCCGCTGCGGACCGCCCGCTGGCTGATCCCCGCGGTCGTCGCCGTCCTGGTTCTCCTCGGCCTCACCGACGACCACCCCCGCGAGATCATCACCGCCCTGGTCTTCCCCGCGCTCCTCGGCGGCTTCGCGATGACCGGCGTACGCCAGATGATCCGTACGACGATCCAGCTCCGCGAGGCCCGCGCGACCGTCGCCCAGCTCGCCGCCAACGAGGAGCGGCTGCGGCTCGCCCGCGATCTGCACGACCTGCTCGGCCACTCGCTCTCGCTCATCACGCTCAAGAGCGAACTGGCCGGGCGGATGCTCCCCGACCACCCGGAGCAGGCCGCCGCGCAGGTCGCGGACATCGAACAGGTCAGCCGCCAGGCCCTGGTCGACGTACGCGGCGCCGTCACCGGCTACCGCCGTCCGACCCTCCCCGGCGAACTGGCCGGAGCCCGTACCGCACTCGCCGCCGCGGGCATCACCGCCGTCGTCCCCGCCGAGGCTCCCGAGGACCTCCCCGAGAAGCCGGAGGAGGTGCTCGCCTGGGCACTGCGCGAAGCCGTCACCAATGTCGTACGTCACAGCGGCGCCCGGCACTGCACCGTCACGCTCGACCGACGCCAGACCCTCGACGGCAAGGTCCTCGAACTCACCGTCGCGGACGATGGCGTCGGTGCTTCGGGAACGGAACCGGGCAACGGTCTCACCGGCATCACCGAACGCCTCGCCACGGTCGACGGCACGCTGATCGCCGCAGCCGGCAACTCCCGCTCCGGATCCGGTAAAGGCTTCACCCTGACCCTGACCGTTCCGCTCGGATCCGGCCTAGGATCCACGGAATGAGCATGATCAGACTCCTCCTCGCCGAGGACCAGTCCATGGTGCGCGAGGCCCTCGCGGCACTCCTCGGCCTGGAACCCGACATCGAGGTGGTGGCGCAGGTCGCCCGCGGGGACGAGGTGCTCACCGCGGCGCACGAGCACCGCATCGACGTGGCGCTCCTGGACATCGAGATGCCGGGCATGACGGGCATCGACGCGGCGGCGGCCCTGCGGCGCGAACTTCCGGCCGTGAAGGTCGTCGTCGTCACCACCTTCGGCCGCCCCGGCTACCTGCGCCGCGCAATGGAGTCGGGCGCCGACGCCTTCCTGGTGAAGGACGCCCCTGCCGCCCAACTGGCCTCGGCAGTACGGAAGGTGCTCGCCGGGGAGCGCGTCATCGACCCCACCCTCGCGGCCGCCGCGCTCGCCGACGGGGCGAACCCGCTCACCGACCGCGAACGCGATGTGCTGCGCACGGCGGCGGACGGCTCCACGAACGCGGAGATAGCGGCCGCGCTCCACCTCTCCCAGGGCACGGTCCGCAACTACCTCTCGATGGCGATCCAGAAACTGGCGGTCCGCAATCGCGCGGAGGCGGTCCGCATCGCCCGCGAGAAGGGCTGGCTGTGAGGTTCCAGCAGTCGGCCCGGCGCTTCGTCGGCCGACGGCCGAACCGTGGCGGGCTCGCGCACCGACGTACTCACCTCGCGGGGCTGCACACGCAGGGACTCGGCGGCTTCGCGCACGCCGATGTCCGGCCGGTCGAAGGCCGGTTGCATCAGCTCGGTCCGGAACTACGGGCGCATCGTGCCTTTTTGCTCCATCGGGTCTCATGACCACCGACGAACCGGCGCGTGTCACCACCGCGTGGAATCGGATACAAGCCTGGCTGCGCGAGCACGCCCCGGCCTCTTACGCCACCCTGCAGTCGGGCGCTACGCCCGAGCAGCTCGCAGAGATCGAGGCGGCGACGGGCAGGGCTCTGCCGCCGGGACTGCAGGCCCTGTGGCTGTGCAGCAACGGCACTGGTGGTCCGATGGCCTGGGGCGACCCGGAAGAGGAAGTCATGGCACGCGCCCTTCTCCCGGAGGGCGACACCTTCGTCTCCGTGGCAGCGGCCCGACTTCTGTACGGCTTCAATACGAGCCTGGATTTCTACGACCGCACGTGGATTCCGTTCGCGGCCTACGACCCCGACGGGTTCACCGGGCTGTTCGTCAACGCCACGCCCGGCGACAGCTACGGACAGGTCGGTCTCTGGAATCACAAGGACCGGACCGTGCCCGAAGGGCCACTGCTGTCGGCGTTCCTCGAGGACGCGGCGGACAAGCTGGAACGAGGCGTATGGCGGCCGCAGTCGCCCGAGGAAGACGACTGACCAGGAATACGCGGCGCCCCCGACCGACCTGGTCG
>NZ_JBHVFF010000199.1:0-16154 GCF_042801895.1 Streptomyces sp. NPDC057543
GCCCCGGGTCACCCCGGCAGGGTGAACAGCAGCTCGTCGGTGTCCTCGCCGCGGGCGTGCGAGTACCCGTGGTCCTTGCCGGTGACGGTGAACCCGCACTTCTCCAGCACCCGGCGCGAGCCGGTGTTGTCGGCCGCGGCCCGCGCGTGCAGCGGGCGTTCCGGTACGACGTCGAGCAGCGCCCGCAGCGCGGCCGTCGCGAGCCCGCGGCCCCAGTACGCCCGGTCGATCCAGTAGGTGACCTGGCGGTCGTCCGGCGGCCCGTACGCCCCGGTGCTGCCGACCACCGCACCGTCCACGACCACCGTCCGCATCACGACGGATCCGTCGGCCAGGATCCGCCGCCAGTGGGCGTCGAACGCGTGCCGGTCGGTGGGGTCCTCGCTGGTGAACGCGGCCGTCCTGACCGACTCCGGGTCGGACATGAACACGAAGAACAACGAGAGATCACTGTCGCGCACCTCGCGCAGGACGACCCGCATGTTCAGAGCCTCCGGGTGGCCAGCGTCAGCCGGTCACGCGCGTCGAACAGCGCGTCCTTCACCATCTGCTCGTGCGCGGGCGTGAGCCGGGCGACCGGCACCGAGCAGCTGATGGCGTCGCGGGCGGGGGTGCGGTACGGGACGGCGACGCCGAAACAGCGCAGCCCGAGGGTGTTCTCCTCGCGGTCCACCGCGTACCCCTGCTCGCGGATCAGGTGCAGCTCCTCGATGAGCTTCTCGCGGTCGGTGATGGTGTGCTCGGTCAGCGCGGGCAGCGTCTCGGGGAGCATCTTGCGGACCTGCTCGTCACTGTGGGTGGCCAGCAGGGCCTTGCCGAGCGAGGTGGAATGGGCGGGCAGCCGGCGGCCGACGCGGGTGAAGGGGCGCAGATAGTGCTGGGACTGCCGGGTGGCGAGGTACACCACGTTCGTGCCGTCGAGGCGGGCCAGGTGGATGGTCTCCGTCGTGTCGTCGGAGAGCCGGTCCAGCGTCGGGCGGGCGGCCGCGACGACCTCGTCGCCGTCGATGTACGAGGTGCCGACGAGCAGGGCGCGCACGCCGATCCCGTACCGCGTTCCCGTCGCGTCGGTCTCCACCCAGCCCAGCTCCACGAGCGTGCGCAGCAGCATGTAGAGGCTGGACTTGGGATAGCCGACGGCCTCCTGCACCGCGGCGAGCGAGTGCATGCCGGGTCGCCCGGCAAAGTATTCGAGTAGTTCCACCGTCCGCACGGCGGACTTGACCTGTGCCCCACCAGACTCGGCAGCCGACATCGCCCTACGCCCCTTCCAGCCCACTTACGAAATCCTGCGACCTCTTGAACTCAGCGACTTCTTGCCAACACCGAACGCCCGGAAATAGAGTCGCCGCATATTCACGATCAGGAACTCTGTTCAGAATACCGAACAACTTCTGATGTGTGGCAGTGGAGCGGAAGGAATCACGGTGGCAGCAGCACCAGTCTGGAGCGTCGACCCCCGCACCGGGAACCCGCGTGAGCAGGTTGCGGTGGAGGCTACAGCGGAGGAGGTCGACCGCGCGGTCCGGGCCGCCCACGCGGTACGCGCGTCGCTCGCCGACCGCACCGTGCGCGCCGCGTTCCTGCGTACCGCAGCCGAGCTGCTCACCGGGGCCGGGGAGCACATCATCGAGGCGGCCGACGCCGAGACCGCACTCGGACCGGCCCGGCTCACCGGTGAACTCGCGCGCACCGCAGCTCAGTTGAGGGCCTTCGCGGAGGTCGTCGACGAAGGCGCCTTCCTCGACATCCACATCGACCACGAGGACCCCACCAGGACCCCGCCCTGGCCCGACCTGCGCCGCTACAAGATCCCGCTCGGCGTCGTCGCCGTGTACGCGGCCAGCAACTTCCCGCTCGCCTTCTCCGTCCCCGGCGGCGACACCGCGAGCGCACTGGCCGCCGGCTGCCCGGTCGTCGTCAAGGCGCACCCCGACCACCCCGCCACCTCCGAACTGTGCGCCTCCGTACTGCGCCGGGCGGCGGCCCGCGTCGGTCTGCCGGAGGACGTACTGGTCCTGGTGCACGGCTTCGAAGCCGGCATCGAGCTGATCAAGCACCCGCTCGTCGCCGCCGCCGGCTTCACCGGCTCCGTACGGGGCGGACGAGCCCTGTTCGACGCGGCGGGCACTCGCCCGACCCCCATCCCCTTCCACGGCGAGCTGGGCTCCCTCAACCCCGTCGTCGTCACCGAGGCCGCCGCCGCCGAGCGCGGCGAGCAGGTCGGCACCGGTCTCGCAGGCTCGATGACGATGGGGTCGGGCCAGTTCTGCACCAAGCCCGGCTTCGTCCTGGCCCCGGCCGGCGAGAGCGGTGACCGGCTGCTGAAGTCCCTGACCGACGCGGTCAGCGACACCGAGGCCGGGGTCCTGCTCGACCACCGGATGCGCGACGCCTTCGTCGCGGGCGTACGCGAACGGGCCGAACTGCCCGACGTGGAGGCCCCGGTCACTCCCGGCGCCGGCGGCGAGCACACCGTGTCGGCCGGCTTCCTCACCGTGCCGGCGCACCTCCTCACCGCCGAGGGCCCGCACGACGCGCTCCTGGAGGAGTGCTTCGGCCCCGTCACCGTCGTCGCCCGCTACGCCTCCGCGGACGAGATCACCGCCGTCCTCTCCCGGCTCCCCGGCAACCTCACCGCCACCCTCCAGACCGCCACGGACGGCGCCGACGCCGACGCCCCCGCCCTTCTCGCGGCCCTCACCCCGCTGGCCGGCCGGGTCCTCGTCAACGGCTGGCCGACCGGAGTCGCCGTCGCCCCCGCCCAGCACCACGGCGGCCCCTACCCGGCCACCACCTCCACCTCGACCTCGGTCGGCGCCACCGCCATCGAACGCTGGCTGCGCCCGGTCACCTACCAGACGACCCCCGAGGCCCTGCTCCCCCCGGAGCTCCGCGAGGACAACCCCCTGAACCTGCCCCGCCGAGTGGATGGCCGCCGCGCATGACCCCGCACCTCCCCGAACTCCCCTTTGAGCTGCGCCCCTTCGGCCCCGAGGCCGACTGGACGTACGAGAACGGCGCGCTGACCGCCCGCGCGGGCGCCCGCCAGGACCGCTTCGTACCACCGGGCGGCGAAGCCCTCGACCCCGCGAGCGACGCCCCCCGCCTCCTCGGCGCCGCCCCCCGGGGCGACTTCCAACTCCTCGCCCGGGTGCGCGTCGGCTTCGCCGCGGCCTTCGACGCGGGCGTGCTCTACCTCCACGTCGGGGAACGCGAGTGGGCCAAGCTCTGCCTGGAACTCTCCCCGGACCGCCCCACCATCTGCACGGTCGTCACCCGCGGCCACTCCGACGACACCAACTCCTTCGTCATCGACGGCGAAAGCTACTGGCTCCGCGTCAGCCGCACCGGCAACGCCTTCGCCTTCCACGCCTCCGCCGACGGCGAGAAGTGGACCTTCGTCCGCGTCTTCGCCCTCGGAGATCCGGAGGAGGCGGCTGCGGCCTCGGTCGGCTTCCTGGTCCAGTCCCCGACGGGCGAGGGCTGCGAGGCGGCGTTCGACCGGATCGAGTTCCGTACGACGGGACTTGGGGATCTGCGCGACGGTAGCTGAACGGACTCGCACATCCGTCGCGTCATCGAACCAATGAGTGCGCGTGCTCAGCGGAACCGAGTACCGGCCCCCAACCCTTCGCGCCTGCCGGAGGGTTGGATGGGCCGCATGAAGACCACTCCCGCCGCCGAGGCTCGCACCGCCGACACCGAGCGTGCGGACCGCAACACCCGCACGGCCTCATGGTTCGCCCTGGGAATGCTTGTGCCCGCGCTGATCGGCTCCGGCCTCTTCGTACTGAGCACGACCCGGGCGTCCGGCTGCCTGACCTACGGCGTGGAGTGCGCCGATGTCCCCCCTGGCTGGATCCCCGGTTGCCTGGTGGCGGCGGTCGTACTCGGCGTCGCGGCGGTCGCCTGGCCGCGGAAGTGGCTCCCGTTCACTTCGGCCCGCGGGTGGCTGCTGGGCCTGCACGTCGCGGCGCAGCTCACGACGGTCTCCCTGATCCTCAGCTACGCCTGATGGCACGTCGGTCCAGGTCTCGCGACACGGCTGGGGCAACGTTCCGACTCGGCGGCCCCGGGCGTCCGGCCAGGGCGTCGGCTGCCATGTGAGGTGTTGTGCCGTCGAGGAATCCTTCCGCTGATGGTTCACGGGTGATACGACTCCGTTCACCTGCGCCGCCTGGGCATGTCGTACAACTTCACGGCGTGCCCTTCACCTTGCGGCGATCAGGAAGGACGGCTGCTGATGCGGCCAACAGAGCGGCGAATACGGCCGGGTGGCAGATCGGGCGGGCGACGGCTGGCGGGGGTGGCCCTCACCGCGCTGCTCCTCACGAGCGGCAACCTGACCACGGCATACGCCGAAACCGGTTCGGGACAGCGCACACCGGGGCAGAGCGGGTCGGCGGACGCCACGAGTCTGCCCGTCCTCACCCCCGGCGACGGGGCCTATCTGGAGGACACGGAGAAGGTCGCGGCCACGCCCACGCTGGCCGGCGACTCCGTGACGGGGCTCGCGGTCGACGGGAAGGCCATCGGTCATCCCGGGCTCCATCGTCGTCGTGGCGCTCGCGAGTGCCGTTTTGCGCGACCGCCGGGGGACCGGGCCCTGGCGGCTGCCGGTCGTCTTCCTGTTCGGTCTCGTCCACGGTCTGGGCTTCGCGGGCGCGCTGGGCATCGAGGAGAGCCGGTCCTGGGAACTGCTGCTGTCGCTGCTGAGCTTCAACGTCGGCATCGAGGCGGTGCAGTTGGGCATCATCGCCGTGGTCTTCCCGCTGCTGCTCCTCCTGCGCAGGACTCCCGCACACCGCTGGGCCCTGCCCGCGATGGCCGCGCCCATCGTGATCGTCAGTCTGTACTGGTTCTGGGACCGGCTGTCCGTCGCGGCATGACTCGGCTCCGCCGGAGACTCGTAGCTGTACCTGCTCCGGCGACATCTACGCGGTGGTGCCGACCGGACTTCCGGTGGATCACTGCTGCCTCGTCCCGGGCGGCCCACCGCCTCGCGGCTTGTCCGCTCCCCGGTGCAAGGCCGCAGCCCAGCGGGCCGACTTACTGCATCGGAAGCCGTCTGAATACGTTCAGATGGTCCTCCACCTTGCTCCGGTTTCGCCGGTGTCCTGGTCGTCCTCCGGATTCCAGTTGGTTTCCCTGATTTCAGCCAGCAGTGCCTTGCGCTTGCCGCGAGACAGGGAGTCGCCGTTGACGCTGTGCATGGCCCAAGGAACGGGGCATGGCCCCTCGTGCTCAGGGTCGGGGCACAACACGTCCGTCAGCCGGTCCATCAGCTCCTCGTGTTCGGCCGCTGTAGCGACCATGGCGATTTTCACCTGCCACAGCCTCGGCTGCTCAGGGGTGTCGTCGGGGGTGGGATCGGACATGGCGCTGGTCCTCGTATCAGGTGGGGTGAGGGAACGCCGTCGGTGGGGTCCCCGGACCCCACCGGCGGCGGGGCGCCGGTGTTCTCCAGGGCGAACGTCCCGGGGGCCGACCGCGTGCGCCGTCACGTCACGGCGGACAACCGGTACCGGTTGCCGTGCATACCGGCACGTGCACGCTACGTACCGCTGTCGTTGCTGGTCAGCGTACGATCACCTGGCCACTCCGAGTGGCGTGACGAGTGAATCCGCAGAGATCGAAATTCCGCAACCGGCGACTGCCGCCCCGCAGTTCACACGTGCGGCGCTTCTTCGTCCGCGACCCCGACGGCCGCGTGGTCAACGTGCTGGGCCACCGCTGACCGCGCAGGTACACGCGGTTCTTGCGCGAGGCGTACGCCTTGTCGGCATGGAAGCGGGGGCCGCGGCCTCGAGGTCGCGGCCCCCGGATCGCTCAGCAGCCCGGTCTCCCGCGAGAGGTCGACCGGATCGTCGCGGCCCCTGGCCGGCGGTGACGCGGCCAGGGGCTCCTTTACGCGATCAGCCTGTGTCAGCCGTCGTTCTCCGCCGACGGGATGTAGGCGCCCGGCACGTCAGCCGGCACGTAGATCTTGCTCTCGCCCGGGTACGGCTTCTTCCAGTCGTGCGACTCGTACCAGGTGAGGTGGTTCATCTGCGCGGGGTTCGCGTAGTCGGGCACGGCGTTCGAGCCGGTCAGTCGCTGGTGCGACTTCCAGTCCGCCCACTTCGTCGCGACCGCCTTCTTGCTGGCCGGCACCGTCCCGGACGGGGCGGGCGCCGCAGCGGGGTTCTGCGGCGCGGGGACGTCCAGGCCGCAGGAAGGCGCGGTCGGCAGACCGTTGGTCAGCGCGGTCCGGTTGGGCAGCGCGGTGAACGGCGTGTTGTCGGGCGTGCGGGTGAAGGCCGCGGTCATGGGGGTGGCCGCGGTGTCCTTCTGGTTCATCGGCTGGATCCCGAGGATCTGCTCGATGGTCCGGACCATGTTGATCTGGCTGTAGTAGTGGCTGTCGACGGTGCCGTGCTGGGCCCAGGGGCTGATGATCTGGACCGGGGCACGGTGGCCGTCGACGTGGTCGCTGCCGGCCTGGGAGTCGTCCTCGACGACGAAGATCGCCGAGTCCTTCCAGTACTTGCTGTGCGAGATCTCGTCAACGATCTGGCCGACCGCGAGGTCGTTGTCCGCGACCTGGGCGGCCGAGTTCGCCGGACCACCGGTGTGGTCGCTGGAGAGCCAGAACATGTTCAGGTTGGCGGGACCGTTCTGCTCGAAGTCCTGCTTCCAGATCTGGGCGCGGTAGACGTCCGGGACGCTGGTGTCGAACTTCGGGAAGGCGGGCACCGACACGTTGTTGAGCGACGGGATCGGCGAGGACGAGGCCAGCTTGTAGGCCGAGCCCTGGCCGGTCGCCTGCATGTTCTTGGCGTCGCAGTACAGGTTCTGCCAGGACGCGTCCGACGGCTTGGACAGGAACTGGTGGAACTCACCGAAGTTCCGCACGGTCCGGCCCGCCGCCTGGGCACCGCTCCACAGGGTGCCGCTCGCCTGGTGACCGAGGGAGTCGTCCTCGGTGTCGTAGCTGCGCTTGTACTCACCGGCCGAGGACTCGGTGTACTCCGGGTTGTCGGCCTGCATCAGCCAGTTGTGACCCTCGGCGGAGTTCGTGCCGATGTCGTACGTGTTGTCGTACAGCCCGAACTGCCGAGCCAGCGCGTGCTGGTTCGGCGTCACGTTCTCGCCGAACTGCGTCAGCGACGGGTCGCCGTTGCCCTGCGGCATGTCACCGTAGACCTGGTCGTAGGTCCGGTTCTCCTTGACGATCATGAAGACGTGCTTGATCGTCGAAGGGTCGCCGAGCTTCGCCGGGACCGGCACGGCGTCGGCCCTGTTGCCCGTGGCACGCTTGGCCGCGTTGTTGGTCCAGTTGTTCTGCGCGAAGACCTTGGCGGTCTGCTTCTTGATGACCTTGTCGCTCGGCAGGGTGAACCGCACCACGCTCGAGGTCGTGTCGTGGGTACCGTGGCCGGCCCCGGTGGAACGGCGCGCGTCGATGCCGCGGGTGTTGGAGACCAGGATCTCGTTGCCGGAGCTGGCGATCTCCGCGGGGAAGTAGTCCGTCGGGAGCAGACCGACGTAGCTGACCGGCTCCTGCGGGCTGGTGTACTTGTAGACGGCGATCGCGTTGGCCCGGCCGAGGGTCACCAGCAGGTGGCCGTCGTCGGTGAGGGTCACGGCGTCGGGCTCGTAACCGATCGACGCCTGCGACCACGGCTGGGTGGCGATGGTCTGGACGACCTTGTCGTTCTTGGTGCTGATCACCGACACGCTGTTGGTGGCGGTGTTGGTGACGAACACCGCGCCGCCCTTGGCGTACACGGATGTCGGGTGCAGACCGACGTCGACGCTGCTCGGGGCGGCGGTCGGGTGGGCCAGGTCGATCACGCTGACCGTACCGGAGGTGGTGGCACCGGTGTTCGCGTCGGCCGGCACCTGGGTGCCGTACGAGTTGATGGTGGTGTCGCCGGGCTTCGCCGGGCGGCCGCCCTCGTTGCTGACGTACAGCTTGTCGCCGACCTGGACCATGCCACGCGGGGCGTTGCCCACGTTCCAGCTCTGTGTGATGGCACCGGTCGCCGTGTCGAGCGCGACCACGCGGTTCTGGCCGTTGACCGCCGAGTACACGGTGGAGCCGTCGGCCGAGAAGACCGCCGCGGACGCCAGCGCGTGCTTGGAGCCGTCCGCCGGGATCTTGATGTCGACGGGGTTGGTGACGCTGCCGTCCACGTTCACGTCGAACCGGGTGTAGCCGTCGGTCCGGCCCAGCCACAAGTGCTTGCCGTCGGGCGAGTACGTGGGGCCTTCCTGGCCCACGTCGTTGCCGCTGATGCGCGGGATGGACGACGCGGCGTTGCTGACGAGCTGCTGTACCTTCCAGTTCTTCACGTCCACGATCGCGAGCGCGGCACCACCGTCGGTGACCGCGGCGGCGATGTGGGCGCCGTCCGGACTCACCGTGGACGACATGATCTTGCCGTTGTTGATGACCAGACGCTCGCCGTACGGGTCGATGTACTGGTTGCTGGAGACCAGCTCGCCCTTGTCGTAGGTCTGGCCGACCTGGTTGGCGCCGAACGGGTCCGCCTGGGCGAAACCGACGCCGGTGCCGGTGGCGACGACGACAGCGGTGGCGGTTGCCGTGATGAGGGCCCGCCGGCTGCCGAAGCGTCGGCCGGAGCCCTTCTCACCACTCACACGACGACGTGTGACCTGCATGGAGTTATCCCTTCGAAGGGGTCGGGAGCAGTCCGACGTTGCCGTCGAACTGCCAGAGGGGGTTCGGTGCGTCCCCGGTCGGGGTGCGCACCAGGAAGTAGCCGTTCACTTCCTTCGGTCCGTCGCCGTCGGCGACGAACCGCCCGTCAGGGGTGACGTCGAGCTGGTAGATGGCCGTCCCTGCGGCCTCGACGCCGGGGAGATGCCAGGTCACGACGCAACGCCAGTCGTTGCCCGCCCCCTCGGCAGCGACCCTGTCGCTGCCCTTGTCGCACGCCGCCGTGGCCTTCACCTGCTCCTCGGTGACGTCGGGACGGTTGAGCTCTTTGGTCTGAATGCGGTAGAGGTGCGCAAACGCCGTCGCGACCGAGCGCTGCACCTTGTCCTGCTCGATCCCGGAACCCGTGGCCCCGGTCGCTCCGGTGACAACCGCGACCGTCGCGGCGAGCAGGCCGACGAGCGGCAGGACTCCGACAGCGACCGCGCGGCGTCCCGAACCGTCGTAGGTCAGGTTGGTGAAGTCACGCCGCAGGAACAGCAGGTAGGCAAGGGCTGTCGCGGTCACGGCCCACACCAGGCCGACCACGACGCCGATCAGCAGCGGGCCGAGCTGCACCGGGCCGGTGAACAGGCCATTCCAGGAGATGAACGCGTATCCGGGCAGGGCAAGGCGTAGACCGACCGGAAGCGGCATCATCTGGGCAACCTGCATCACGATCGCGACAAGCGCCGGCAGCAGCAGCCCCGTCGGAGACCGCCCCAACGCGACCGACCCGAGTAGCCCGATCCCAGCGAGAGCCAGGGTCGGAGCGAGCGCGCAGGCCCAGGCGAGCAGCACCTTCACGGCGGTGTCCCCCGGTGCCAGCAGGTGACCGTCGAGGCCGACCAGTGGATGGTTGCCGACCGCCAGGACCCCACCGACAGCGCTGGAACACGCCATCCCCGCCACGAGCAGCAGGACGACGGTGAGGCTGGCCAGTGCCTTCGCCACGAAGATCCGCCGTGGCGACCGGACCGCCACCAACAGGTGGCGCCAGGTGCCGAGCCGGTCCTCGGAGGCGAACACGTCGCCGGCGACCAGCGAGGTCAGCAACGGGAGCGCCCAGGTGCCCGCGAAGCCGAGCACCACCAGTGATCCGGCCCACCCGGTGGCGTGCATCCAGCGGCCGAAGAGGGTGTCGGAGGGGAGCGAGCTCTGCCGGCTCACTGCGGCGACGAAGAGCGCGGGCGCGATCCAGCAGGCGAGAACCAGCAGACGGATACGCCATTGCGAGACCAGTTTGACCAGCTCGAAGCGGTAGCTGCGGGCCACCGGAACGGGGTGGACCCCGGTAACAGCAACGTTGTCGTCAGTAAGGGGCGCGATCATCGGCCGGCCTCCTGCTGCTGCTCGGTGAGGGCAAGGAACGCGGCCTCGAGCGGCGACACCACGGGGGCGAGCTCGCGCACCGCGATGCCCGCGTGCACCAGCCCCGCCACCAGTTCGTCGAGGGCGGCGACCTGCGCGCGCACGACGAGCATCCGGGCGTCGTGCCGTACGCCGGCGTCGTCGACGACCTGGATCCCGGCCGTGTCGACAGCCTGCCGGCGGGCGGCCTCCGGGTCGGAGGTGAGCAGCCGGTAGTCGAGTTCGTGGTTCTCGGCGGCCAGCTTGCTCAGCGGGCCGGAGAAGACGACCCGTCCGGTGGCGACGAGGGTGACCTCGGAGCACAGTGCCTCAAGGTCGTCCATGCGGTGGCTCGAGAGCACGACACTGGTTCCCTCAGCCGCAAGCCGGTTGAGGACACCGTAAACGTGCTTCTTGCCGGCCGGGTCGAGTCCGTTGGAAGGCTCGTCGAGCACCAGGAGCCGAGGCTTGGTGAGCAGGGCGGCGGCCAGCCCGAGCCGCTGACGCATGCCCAGGGAGAAACCGCGGACCCGGTCGTCGGCGACATCGGTGAGCCCGACCTGGTCGAGCGCTTCGTCGATCCCCGCTGTCCGCGCGTCGCCGCGGAGAGCGGCCAGCGCGGCGAGGTTCTGCTTGGCGGTGAGCGAAGGGTAGAGACCGGGACCGTCCACGAAGCCGGCGACACCGTAGGGAGTGGAAAGCGCCCGCCCGACCGGTGTACCCAGGATCTCGAGGCGACCGCGGTCGGCGACGGCCAGGCCCAACAGGAGCCCGAGCAAGGTCGTCTTGCCGGCGCCGTTCGGTCCGACCAAGGCGTGGATCCGACCCTGCGCCACGTCCAGATCGATGTCGTCGAGTGCGACGACGTCGCCGAATCGTTTCGTGATCCCGCGAGCCCGGATGGCGATGCGTGTGTCCATGAACCCCTTCTTTCGAAACCTCCAGTGACCCTAGGGACGGCGCACCATGCCGACAGGGGCGGCGCATTGAACGTTCGTGGAACGGGAGACGACTGACATCCGCTGCGCCGGTGTCCCGCCCATAGCCGTCGACATGTCGCCCGGCACCTGTCGTTGGCCGGATCACAGAGCACACCAAGGGGTCATCAGACACGCGCGTTCGTGAGCATCGCCGCCGGTTGGATCTCGATCACGCAAGACGTCGGCAAGTCGGTGTGCACGAAGTGGGGGCATCGAAACGGACTTGGGCCACACCTGGATGCACCGACTCCGTACGCAGTGCCGTGCCCGCAATCCGGTGTGCTGCCGGCACGAAGCGTGCCCGCGGCGCACTGTGCAGGCACTGCACCAGTGTCGAAGGCGGCGGGTCCGGCGGGCTGACCAAAGTTCACCTCGTCGCGGACCGGCGCTGCCCGCAACATCGCCGGGCGCGTTATCAACAGGCTCAACACCTGGCGAGCATCGCCACCCGCTACGACAAAACCCCTGAGAGCTGCCTCGCAGGAGTCCACCTCCGCGTCACGACGATCCGGATCGCCGGCCTTTGATCACAACCGAGATCACGCCCCGGAACCGTCCCGCTCGTACAACGCATCCCTCAACTTCACCAGGTACATCAACAACGTCTAATCTCATCCGAGTTACGCCGTTGACCAGGCGGGAAGAGCGGGAGAGTCACACCATCATGAGCGGTACGAACGGAGACGGACGCGACGAGCGGAACGGCGGCGTCGACGGGGGTGTCAAGCCGCTCGCGGTGAGCGACCCCGCGCGCATCGGGCCGTATCTGCTGCTCGGGCGGCTTGGTGCCGGTGGCATGGGGCGGGTGTTCCTCGCGCGGTCGGACAGCGGGCGGACCGTAGCTGTGAAGGTGGTGCACGAAGAGCACGTGTCCGACGAGCAGTTCCGGGCGCGGTTCCGGCGGGAGATCGAGGCGGCGCGGAGGGTCGATGAGCGGTACACGGCGCCGGTGCTCGACGCGGGTCCGGACGACGAACCGCCGTGGGTCGCCACGGGGTACGTTCCCGGGCTCTCGCTCGAGCAAGTCGTGCGGCTCTACGGGCCGTTGCCTGCCGCGTGCCTGCACGCCCTCGCCGAGGGGTTGCTGAGGGCACTCAAGGACATTCACGGCGCCGGGATCGTGCACCGCGACCTGAAGCCTTCCAACGTGATGCTCACCGTGGATGGCACGAAGGTCATCGACTTCGGGATCGCGCGGGCGCTCGAGACGTCCGTCGAGTCCTTGTTGACCAGTACGGGGATGGTCATCGGCTCTCCCGGGTTCATGTCGCCGGAGCAGGTGCGCGGGCAGCGCGCGGGGGACAAGAGCGACGTGTTCACCCTCGGGTGCGTGCTGACGTATGCGGCGACCGGGCAGCTGCCGTTCGGACAGGGGGCAAGCAATCAGCACGCGGTGATGTTCCAGATCGTGGAGGGCGAGCCCGACCTGACGCGTGTCGAGGACGCCGCGCTGCGGGCGCTCATCGCCCGGTGTCTGACGAAGGACATCGACCAGCGGCCGGACGTCGACGAGCTGTTGGAGGACCCCGAGCGGCCGCGTCCCAGCGCCGCGCGCGGCGCCTGGCTGCCTGCCGGTGTCGTCGCGCACCTCGCGCAGCAGTCCGCGCGGCTGCTCGACGCCGAGGTGGCGCCGCTGCGGGAGGAGCCCGTGGACCTGGCGACCATCGGGCTGCGGAAGGGGCCCGTGGACCTGGCGACCATCGGGCTGCGGGAGAAGGGTGAGCCTCCCGAGCTCGTCCCGGCGGACAGCGACACCACGACGCGGCGGCGGGAACACGAACGGCGGCCCCGTCGGCGCCGCAGGCTCATCGTTCTGCCCATCGTTGCTGTCATCGCCGTCGGCGGCGGGACGGCCGTCGTGCTCCAGCCCTTCGTGGGCGGCGGCGGGGACGGAACGCACGCCCAGTCACCGGGCAGCAGCGCGAGTGCCACTCCTGGTGGCAGCGACTCGTCCAGCACGCCCAGCAGTTCACCTTCCAAGGGAGGGAAGGTGAAGGTCGGGGACGACGGCACGGGCGCGGACGGCGGGAAGAGGCAGGACGACAAGGACGGGCCGCGTGGGTCAAACGCCCGTGAAAGCGGCGAAAGTTCACCCGATGGCAACAGCGGCTCCGACACCGGCGACACCGCCACCAGCGGCGGGTCCGGCACCAGCGGCGGCACCGGCACCAGCGGCGGGTCCGGCTCTACGGGGCAGTCTCCCTCTTCGGGCTCGGACGGCGGAGGTCCATCCGGCCCCGGCGGCTCGTCCTCCGGCTCGCGGCCGCCCGCCTTGAAGAGCTACAAGGCTGTGTACACCAACTCCTGTGTCGGCGCATGCGACATGCCGATCAAGGTGAGCTGGTCGGCGATCTCCCGAGCGACCAGGTACGACATCCACTACACCAACAAGGGCAGCAACTTCACCGAGAAGAACGTCGACGCCACCTACTCAACCGGAAGCACCAGCTACACGATCAAGGGTCCGTACTCCGGTGACGAGATCTGCGTCACGGTGCGCGCGGCCAACAAGTACGGCGCCTCTGCCTGGGCGGAGACCTTGTGCGACACGGTGCCCTACTGACGCCGGCGGGGCGAGGGCGTCCACGCATCGTCCGGCCGCTGCGGAACCCGGACGGGGAACGGCCCGAGATTACGTCCCCGACCCGGCAACCCCTGGGCGGTCGGCGGTGAGCAGAGAGGGACAGCGCACGCACGCAGGCACCGCGGGCCGCGTGCGAGCTGCCGTGAACAGCACTCCTCCCCGCACGTCGTCGTACTGAGAAGGGACACTCATGCGCACGCACCTCCGCAGCCGCCGCCTGATCTGAGGGAACCACCCGGGACGCATGGCCTGTTGGAAGGCCGTGCACCCCCTGGCCAGTCGTGCTGATGGACGTCAGACGTTCGAGGGTTCCGCGGTGATCCGACGATTTTCGGCCTCGATGGCGCGGGGGTGGGACGGGAGGGAGTTCTGCGGCCGGTGGACAGCCGCGGTGTCCAGGAAGGGGGCTTTTGGTGCCGCCCTGTGGCCCCGCGTACCACCCTCCGGGCCCGTTCGTCGATCAGCAGGGCGAGGTGGCGACCGGGTCGGTCAGCTCGACCATCACCATGTGATATTAGGCAAACCAGGCCAACATCACCGGCGGACCGCAGGAATTAATTGGCGCATGATGTGCCATCGCGCAATGGGGTCAACTACTAGATTGGCCGACGGCACCACGAGACCGGCCATAGCCTGCCCCGTGCCGTTCACCGGCTGGGAATGCGAAAGTTGGTCACTATGCCTGGAATTCCTGGTGAACACCCGGTCCAGGCACAATGTTCGGTCCGCACCACCGCGCCCGGCCGGGCCGAATATGCCGGACGGGCGCGCCGTTCGCAGTATTTCCTGACCTGATCCGGTTGTCCGGGTACGCCCCTGTGGCCGGCCGAGAGTATGAGGCACGTTCTGTGAAGGTTCGTACGAGGCGGTCGAGCACCCTGATCGCTGGGGGATTGGCAGTGGTGCTGCTGACGGGCTGCGGCTCCCAGGATCAGATCTGGCCGTTCGAGTCCAAGGACAGGATGGTCGTCGGGATGTCCGACGACATCCTCGCGACGGATCCGGCAGCGGGGTACGACCCGGGGTCCTGGCTGCTGTTCAGCAACGTCTTCCAGTCCTTGCTGAGCTTCCCGCCCGGGAGTTCCACCCCTGTGCCGGAGGCCGCCGAGGAGTGCCATTTTTCGGACGGCGGCAAGACCTATACCTGCACCCTGCGTGACGGGTTGAAGTTCAGCAACGGCAACAGCCTCACATCGGAGGACGTCAAATACTCCTTCGACCGGGCGATCGGAATCAACGACCCGGCGGGCCCGGCGCCGCTGCTTTCCACCATCTCGTCGATCACCACCCCGAGCGAGGAGACCGTCGTCTTCCATCTCAACGTGCCCGACGCGATATTTCCCAGCAAGATCGCATCGGGTGCCGGTTCCATCGTGGACCACCGCGTCTACCCCAAGAACAGGCTGCTCAAGGACGGCAAGACGGTTGGCTCCGGTCCCTATCAGCTGGACTCCTTCGACAAGTCGAAGGCCGTCTTCTCCGTCTACTCCGGCTACCACGGAAACGCCGAGGTGAAGAACTCCGGCGTGACGCTGGAACTCTTCCGCGGCGACCAGCAGGCCCTCGAAACGTCTCTGGAAAAGGGCAAGGTCGACATCGCCTACCGCGGCCTCACCGCCAAGGCGATAGCCGCCCTCGACACCTCGCCCACCGCGCAGAACGACGGCCTCGAGGTAGTCCAGGGAAGCAGCGCCGAAGTCCAGCACATGGTCTTCAACGTCGCCGACCCCGTGGTCGGCAAGCTCGCGGTGCGCAAGGCCATCGCCTATCTCGTCGACCGCAACTCCCTGGTCAGTCAGGTCTACCAGTCCACGGCGGCACCGCTGTACTCGATCGTCCCGGTCGGCATCACCGGCCACGGCACCTCCTTCTTCGACACGTACGGCGACAGTCCGCAACCGCAACGGGCGAGGGAGCTCCTGCGGGACTCCGGTATCACCGACAAGGTGAAACTCACCCTCTGGTCCACCCCGAGCCGTTACGGACCCGCCACCGACGACGAAATACGGACCATCGCCGGTCAGCTGAACAAGAGCGGACTCTTCGACGCCAGGATGAAGTCCGTCCCGTTCGAGCAATACGAGAAGGACATCTCCGAGGGAAAGTACGGCGTCTATGTCAAGGGCTGGGTGCCGGATTACCCCGACCCCGACAACTTCACCCAGCCGTTCTTCGGCAAGGGAAACGTCCTGTCGAACAATTACGAGAACAGTGAGATAACCAAGCAGATCATCCCGAAGACCTCGTCCATGACGGACCGTGCGGACACCCGGCAGGAGTTCATGAGGCTGCAGGACATCGTGGCGCGCCAGCTGCCGATCCTGCCGCTCTGGCAGGGCAAGCAGTACGCGGTCGCCCACGAGAACGTCCGGGGCTTGCAGAACTGCCTCGACACATCGACCGTCTTCCGGTTCTGGGAACTCAGCACCGCGGACTAACTTGATCTTTAACCTGTGCGGCGTGGACGCGGGGTCGTTGACTTCTTCGTCCGTCGTTTCGCGGGGCTTGGTTTGCCGACTGTGTGCACGTCATA
>NZ_JBHVFF010000200.1:0-16132 GCF_042801895.1 Streptomyces sp. NPDC057543
CTGACGCTGGGCGCCGACCCGGTGGCCGCGTCGATGCTGCACGCGGCGGCCGCGCGCGGTCGCCGGCTGGACGCGTTCGTGGTGCGCAAGGCGCAGAAGGTGCACGGACCTCTGCTGCCTCAACGGCCCGGGCGGGCACCAGGCCGCCGAGCGGGACCAGAGCCAGAGAAAGCACAACCGAACCCACGCACCTTTTCCTTGATCACTCCCGGGTCTACCGGCCACTGCTCGCCCGTCGGACGAAACACGGCCCGCAGTCGCCCGCCCGGACGAACAGATTCACCACAAAAACGGGTTCTGGCACACATTCCGTGAGGACGATCGACGCGTCTGGAGTGCATCACCAGACGTAGGCGACGGCGTTCAACCAGCCCAGCCTTCGGCGTTCGAGTACGACACGGCGTCACCTTCATGCCTCTGTCGAACCACACCGCGCGGGTGTCGGCCAGCGGCGGCCCGCTATCGGTGAGCCGGCCCGAGGGCGGCAAGGAGCACTGCGGGCCCATGCCGACCGACACCCTGGACGCTACGGCTGCAGACCGAGCGTCTGGGACCGATTCAACAAGTCAGGAGCCCGGCCGGAGGCCCCCTCGAAGTCCTGTCTGATCCACTCGGCCGACGTCACCTCCGGCCCGGAAGGCGGCTCACAGGATGACAGCGACGACCACCCTCGCCGCAGAACAGGATGCGGTGTTTGAGTCGGCTCAGGGGTCGACCAGGTCCAACACCGTGGCGAGTTCGCTTTCCAGTTCCTCGATACGAGGGCGGTCGTGTCCCAGGACGGCGTAGCGCCAATGGGGGCTGGGTCCGGTGGGACGACCGGCGCTACCGGTGTAGAGGATGACGCCTTCTCCGTGGGCGGGGCCGTAAGCCAGTCCGGTGGTGTGGAGGCGTTGTACGGCCTGGGAGAAGGTGTGAGGAGCACGGGTCGTCCGTTTGGCGATGAGCCAGGCGGGTGTGGGTCGTTTGGCGGCGTGGCTGAGGCGGGTGACCATCGCGTGCGGTGTGGTGGTCGCGGTGCGCCGTACGTTGCTCTCTGTGGCGTACAGCGTTCCGTCGGCGCCCAGGAGCGCGTCGATGCCGTACGGCCCGGCGTACCTATGGGCGGCGAGGTGCTGTCCCAGGGCGAGCCCCCACCCCTCCAGTTCCGCAATCGTGCCGGACGGTACATCGCGAAGGGGTGAGCGGTAGCCGGTGAACGAGCCGTCGCGGGTGAGTATTTCGCCGCTGAACATGACCCGTGGCCCGGCGGCCTCGACGACGCACTGCACGCTGACTTCCTTCGTATGGCGGACGCACCGCTCCACGACCCACAGTCCGCTCCCGTCCTGTTCCGCTGCCACGGCCGGGTCGTGACGGGAGAAGAACCGCATACCGAGACCGCCCGCGGAGCGGTCCGCCTTGACCACCGCTCGCCCGAACCAGGACACCATCCGCGCCACCGCATCGGGGAGTTCATCGCCCCGGCATACCCGGCCTTCCGGCATGCGGATACCTCGTGCATGCGCGACGGCGCGGAACCCGGTCTTCGTGTTGAGCCGGTCCACTGCGCTCAGCACACAGGCACCGGGCCGGCCGGACGCGAAGGGATAGACCTGGATGCCGAGTTCGGCGGCGAGCGCGACCGACGCGCCGTCCAGCACGATGGGCAGCAAGCGCGTCCCCGGGTGCCGGCGGGCGAGGCTCATGAGAGTCTCGCCGAGTCCGTGGTGCCGGATGGCCTCCGGCATCCCCGTTCCGGGAAGGTCCGGAACGACAACGACCTCTACGGTGTCGTGAGGCAGTCCGAGTAACAGCCCCGCGTAGCGCAGGAAGTCTTCCGAGAGCGGGACGGGGCTGACCAGCACGTCACCGGGCCGGGCCAGCCAGATCTTCCGGGGCGCCTGCGCCGACCACCCTCTCACCGCCTCACTCGCGTCGAGGCTCGCCGGTACCGGGGAAGCGAAGTTCGCGAGAAGAACCAGTGGTGCGTCGTCATCATGCTCTGCAATCATGATCCAGCCCTTCCCTCTGCCCGCACCCCTGTATCAGGTCCCTCACGGGCTGCCGGGAGAGGTTCGGCTGACCTGGTCATGATGAGACCTGCAGGCACTTGTGGACGCGCCGATAGCCTCCGCGAACAAGAACCTCTTCTACGGCAAAGACCGCGACCTGGCCGGTGCGGACAAGGAATCCCAGGAGGTGTCCACGCTCGCGGTCCTGGCCGATCCTGAGGATGATCCTGTGGAGTGGACACCTCCCGATGGATCTCGATGGTCCAGGGAGGGATGCCCAGGTGGAACGCAAGTCTCCGTATCCGGAGGAGTTCAGGAAGGATGCCGTCGCGCTCTACCGCGCCGCAGCCGGGAAGCGGATGTACGCGGCGGTGGCCGCAGATCTTGGCATCACCGCGGAATCGCTGCGGACGTGGGTACGTGAGGCCGAGATTCAGGCCGCGCCCGAGTGCCGCGACGGCAGCGTGGGCACGGCCGAGGAGCCGGCCCGGCTACCGGCGGAGAACGCCCGGCTGCTCAAGGCCGAGCAGGAGCGGTAGCTGGAGCGCGAGATCCTGCGCCGCGCAGCCGCCTATTTCGCTCGGGAGGTGAAGTGAACCCCCTTCGCCGGGACTTCATCTCCGACAACCGCGCCGACTTCGGCGTCAAGCGGATCTGCCGGGTGCTCGGGGCGTCCCGCGCCCGGCTACTACCAGCACCTGGCCACCGAGCAGGCCGGCGCCGAGCGCCGGGCCGAGGATAAGCGGACCGTGAGCGAGATCCGCGCCATCCACGCCGAGCATCGTGGCGCCTACAGAGCCCCACGCGTCCATGCTGAGCTGCCCGCGAGGGGGCAATGGCCAACCGCAGGCGTGTGACCCGGCTGATGCGGATCAACCACATCGTCGGCTGTCATCTGCGCAAGAAGAAGCGGACGACGATCGCGGACAGGACCGCGCCGCCCGCTCCGGGCCTGGTGATGCGTTGAGACGATCGCCTCCCGCCCAGAGGTGACCCATTCGAGCGTTGTTTGACGGCTGTGCCTTCGCCCTCGATGGTCGGACTGCTGTGGCGGCTAGCGTGGGTGCACCGCCCAGGTGTGGGTGTACCTCACACGCCCCGGAACGGCCGTTCGAGCGTTCTGGCAGTTTCCGATGGGCGAGCAATGGAAGGGCCTAACATGTCCAACCACTTCACCGGCCTCAGCCTTGGGCCACCACTCGGCGACCAGCGTCTCGATCTGTGCGACCTATATGCCTTCGGGGCACCCGGCGATCCGAGCAGGACCGTTCTCATCCTCAACGCCAATCCCAACGCAGATGCCATGCACCCCGACGCCGTATACCGCCTGAACATTGACAACGACGGCGATTACCTGACCGACGGCGCCTTCAGTTGGGTCTTCAGCCCGCCGGCATCCGACGGCTCGCAGACCTACAGCGTCTTCATGGCAACCGGTGCGGAGTCCCGCAGGCCCGAGGCGGTCGGCACCAAGATCGTTTCGGACGTCGACGTCTCCTTCGGCCCCCAGGCCAACGTGGTCAGCAGCGGCGACTACAAGGTGGCCGCCGGTAGCCGCAGTGACGCCTTTTTCTTCGACTTCGACGGAATCAAGAATCTGTTCGACACCAGCGGCAACCGGAATTTCACCGCGCCGCATCTGGGCGGAAAATCCCCGTGGACCGGCGTCGACTCCAACAGCACGGCCAATGTCTTCTCCATGGCCATCGAACTGCCGACCGCGGAGCTGGCCCCCAAGCCCGAGCTGCACATCTGGGGCCGGTGCAGCGTCCTACGCGACGGCGAACTCGTCCACGCGGACCGGGCCGGGCACCCGTCAATGAGCAGCTTCTTCAACACCGACGACACGAAGGAGGAGTACAACGCCGGCGAGCCGGTTAACGACCGGGCCAGGTGGACGGACCAGTTCGTCCACCTGTTGGGCCACACCGGCGGCTACTCGCGTGAGGAGGCGATCGCCGCGCTCGACGAGCACGGCCTCCTGCCGGACGTGCTGCACTTCGACCCGTCCAAGCCTGCCGCGTACCCGAATGGCCGGACATTCACGGAAGACGTCATCGACATCCGCGTCGCGTTCCTCACCAAGAACGAGGCGCCGCCCACCGGTCTAACGCCGCACACCGACACCCTGGACCGGTTCCCGTACCTCGGCGACCCGCACCCGGCAGCCACCTCCTGACGGATTCCGGCGGGAGACACACTCGGGGCTCCGACGGCCGAGCCGGGACAGGCTGATCGGTCAGTGAATCGGACGAGGGCCCGTCTGTTTGAGCTTGGGATTGAACCGCAGGAATGTCTGGGCTGGTCCGCTACCGCAGTGGGCAGCCACGCGTACCCGGTAGTGAGGCGGGAGATCAGGCGGGGTAACCTGGCATTCCATGGCAATAAGCACCGCCCTGTGGTCCTTCGCCCTGGTTGTAGGGCTTCTCACACTGACTCCCGGACTCGACACCGCGCTGATCTTGCGTACCTCGGCCCTTGGCCGGCGCAGGAGAGCCTGGGGCGTCGTCCTCGGAATCCAGACCGGCACCCTGTTGTGGGGCGTACTCACCTCGCTCGGAGTGACTGCGCTTGTCACGGCATCCCACCTCGCCTACACAGCTCTTCGCTGGGCGGGGGCCGCCTACCTGGTCTGGATGGCGGCCCGCATGCTCCGGGATACCTTCCGGGTGTCACCTGCTTCGGACACGGGCGCCTCCCCCTTGCTCGCCGGCGCGGACTCATTCAGCGGCGGCTGGCGTCAGGGAACACTCACCAACCTCCTCAACCCGAAGATGGGCGCCTTCTACGTCGCGGTGCTGCCGCAGTTCATCCCGGTCGGCACAAGCCACTTCACTGTGGGGCTCCTGCTCACCACGGTGCACATCGTCATAGGTCTGCTCTGGTCGGCTGTCCTCATAGGTTTCGCCCGCGTCCTGCATGGCTGGCTCCGCAAGCCCCAGGCCCGACGTCTGCTCGATCGGATCACCGGAACCGTCATCGGCGTCTTCGGCATCCGACTGGCTCTCAGCAGTTGATCCCCCCTCAGCGCCGGGCCCAGACCAGGATGGCGGCGAGGTGGACCGCGGCCTGATATACGATGGCGAGTTTGTCGGTCCGTAGGGCCAGGCCACGCCAGGATTGGCCGGTGGCCTCGGACGCCTTCCGCAGCACGCGCCGCAATCCCCTTCGCGCCGTTCATCCGGTCGGGGCGGAGGAGCCGGAGCAACCGGCTGCCCAGGCCCCTCACCCGGCCTCGGAATCACCGGCAGAGGGGCGCGTCGGCACGGCTCTCCGGCTCAGATCACTGGGTGGAGACCTTGTGGACGATTGTGTCGTCGGGGTCCAGCCGTCGCCCGTCCGCGGACAGCACTTCCAGTGCGTGGAGGCGATGTCCCTGTCGGCGGTCGACCAACTGTGAGTGTGGTTCACCGGGGGCGAAGAAGTTCTGTTCGCCCCACTGCCGCAGTGCCACGATGACGGGGAAGAGCGCCTTGCCCTTCGGAGTCAGTACGTACTCGCGGTAGGCGCTGCCGTCCGAGGCGGGGACGGATTCGAGGACACCGCCGGCGACCAGGGTGCGCAGACGCGTGGTGAGGATGTTCTTCGCCACGCCGAGGCTGCGCTGGAACTCTCCGAAGCGCCGGCTTCCGTCGAAGGCGTCCCGCACGATCAGCAGGGACCACCAGTCGCCGATCGCGTCCACCGACCGGGCGACGGGGCATTCGCTGTCGTCGAAGCGCGTCCTGGTCACCATGGCGTCCCTCACTCTCACAACGGTTGCAACATGCTACCAAAAAGCTTACCGTCACCACTGGTAGCAAGATGAAACCAGTTACGCGAGGAGTGCTGATGCCCGGCAACGGTGAGGCTGTGACACGACAGGCCGAGGCCCGAAGCGGGGGAGGTTCCGCGCCCGCCCTGCCCCGCGGCGTCGTCATACTGTTCGCTGTCGCCTGCGGGGCCACAGTGGCGAACGTCTACTTCTCCCAGCCGCTCCTGGTGACCATGGGCCACGACCTCGCCATGAGCCCGGCTCTTGTCGGCAGCGTGGTCACCCTCACGCAGGTCGGATACGGGCTGGGACTCTTCTTCCTCGTGCCGCTGGGCGACGTGGTCGACCGCAGACGGCTCATCGTGGCCCAGTTGCTGCTCCTGGTGGCGGCACTGGCGGTGGTAGCCGCCGCACACACGGCGGCGATCCTGCTCGCGGGCATGGCCGCGACGGGACTTCTCGCGGTCGTCACGCAGACGCTGGTGGCCTTCGCGGCATCACTGGCCCCTCCCGCCGGGCGCGGACGGATCGTCGGTCAGGTCACCAGCGGCGTGGTCATCGGAATCCTGCTCGCCCGCACCGCATCCGGCCTCATGGCCGATCTCGCGGGCTGGCGCTCCGTCTATCTCGCCTCGGCGTCGCTCGTCGCTCTGCTCGCCCTGGTCCTGTACCGAGTACTGCCGCGCCACAGTGACGCTCCGCCGACAACCCTGCGCTACGGACAGCTCCTGCGCTCCACGATCACCCTGTTCGCACGGGAACGACTGCTGCGGCTCCGGGCCCTGTTCGGTCTGCTGATCTTCGCCGCCTTCAGCACCCTGTGGAGCAGCGTCGCGCTGCCGCTCAGTGAGGCCCCGTACTTCCTGTCCCACAGTGCGATCGGGGCGCTGGGGCTGATCGGCGTCGCCGGCGCCCTGGCCGCGACCGTGGCGGGCCGCCTGAACGACCGCGGACTCTCCCGGCGGACCACCGGCATCGCCCTGGCACTGCTCGCCGCCTCGTGGCTGCCCTTGGCCTTCACCCGCAGCTCGCTCTGGGCCCTGGTCGTCGGGGTGATCCTTCTCGACCTCGCCGTGCAGGCGGTCCATGTCACCAACCAGACCCTGATCTACGCGCTGCGCCCGGACGCGGGCAGCCGGCTGATCGGCGGTTACATGGTCTTCTACTCGGTCGGCAGCGCCACCGGCGCCATCGCCGCGACCTTCCTCTACGCGATGGCCGGCTGGGGCGCCGTATGCGTACTGGGTGCCGCGTTCAGCTGCCTCGGGCTCGTGCTGTGGGCGTTCACTCGAACAGCACCCCGGACCTTGCCGACCGTCGCGTAGTTCGACTCGGTGTCTTTGGTGGTGATGTCGGGTTTCGTCTGGGGCGGGGTGGGTTGTGACCTCGATCGAGCGGACGGCATATCCGTGGTTCAGGCGGCTGATCAACGAGATCAGGGCCTCGCGGGCAGCCCACTCCGGTCCAGTACGCAGTCGGCTGAGCGGTAAGTTCGGCGTCGGAGGTGTGCTGGGTCGCCATGGCCGCAGCTGTACGAGAGCTGGGCTGACACCGCCGCCGTGTTCCAGACCGCCACCGTCAGCGCAACGATAGCCTTGGGCGGCTACGGGCCGCCCGCGCCCAACCGGGAGAATCTGGTGTACCGCGGCTGGTCGGTGGAGCTGTTCGTGCAGAGCGAGGCCGTCTGGCACAGCTTCGCCGACCGGGAGACCGCGAAGCGGAGTTCGCCTCTGCTCGCGCGGCGTCCAGACCCGCGTTGGTGCCCTGCACGATTAGGAGCTGTCCGGCCGATCACGTGCGGAGCCGGATGACCAGCGCGGCAGCGGTGGCTGGCTTCGTTCGCTTTCAGCAACAGGTATATCGACGAGATTCAGCAGCAGTGGGCGATCAACAGGCTCGTGCTTGTTCCTGGGAAATGACGGCACTGGTGTGGTCGGACGGGGAGGGCCCGCCGCTCGTCAGCGCAGATACTCGAGCAGTCGGTCGACCAGACCGACTGGGCGCGACAGCGCAACCAGGTGACCGCCGCGGACCTCGTCGGTGTTAATCCCGAGGCGGTCGCGGGCCACTCGGCGCTGGAACTCCGGGGGGAAGAACCGGTCTTCGGCTGTGGCAAGCACGCGAGTGGTCACATCCGGCCATCGTTCGATGCCGCAAGGCTGGCTGAACGCGGCTTCGGCCTCAGGCCGGTCGTGCGCCGCTCCGGCGGCGGCGACCTCGGTCGGCACGTCGTGCAGGAAGTAGGTGGACAGGTCGAAATCCGGGCTGTACCCGCCTGCTTCGGCCGCGGCGACGCGGGCTGCCGGCGCTTCGGTGTTGTCCCACCACTGTCCGGGCGTCTCGCCCGGCAGCGGGACCATCGCGTTAACCAGCACCAGCAGATCCACTCGCACGCGAGCGCAGACCATCGGGGCGGTGAAGCCGCCCATCGACTGGGCCACCAACACAACGTCGTCATGGTCGCCGATCGCGGCAACCACCGCGTCGGTGTACTCGGGCAGCCCCGCGGATTCGTCGGCGCCGGGCAGCTCGACAGCGACCGCCTCGTGCCCCCTGGCGTGCAACTCGGGCACCACACGATGCCAGTACCAGGCCGCACCCCCGGACCCGGGAATCAAGACAAACATGCTCATCCCTCTCGCCCTCCGCTTCGCTCTTGGAACATTGAGACCGTCGGGACCGATGAAAATCATCGGTCATGACTGTGTCGGCAACCGATGCACGGACAGCGCTGCATTCGACTGAGCGCGGGATGACCAACCTCTTTCTTCGGGGCCCGTGCCAGCCGAAATCCGCCGCGCGGCCCCGAGGCGGCCAGGGCGCTGCCGCGACCACATTGCCGTACCAGCCCCGCCCACCGCACCCCCTGCCCGCCGCTCCGGCGATCCCGCCGGAGCTGACGTGACCTGGGGGAACATCAAGTCACGCACCATGAGCGCGAGTTCGGGTCCGCTTGTGCACCGGGCCTGGCCCGTGCCCGCGTCCGCCGCGCCCGCGGACCGCGGCGGGACACGGATTTGATCACACCCCTTGTCCCGCCGCCCGTCGGCACCGAAGAATGCGCACGGCAACCATCGGCTACAGACGTCACACCCGGCGTCGGTAAGGGGGCTCCACCCAATGTCACCTGCAGCACCGATGACACGCACGACACGTCGCTCACCGAGGATCGGCAAGGCGCTCACCGGCGCGGCGTTCGCGCTCGCCCTGGTCGGCGCAGGCGCGGCACCCGCCGTCGCCGGGACCGCCGGCGGGGACGCCGGCACCCGCGCGAGACCTAACGACGCGCCCGTCACGTTCGCCGGCACTGTCGCACTCAGCAACTGTTCCGGCTCCGTCGTGCGCACCCCGCAGTCACAGCCCGACGATCCCGCCCTCGTGCTGTCCAACGGGCACTGCATCGAGAGCGGCTTCCCGAAGGCCGGCCAGGTGATCGTGGACCAGCCGTCCACCCGCACGTTCAAGCTCCTCGACGAGGACGCCGGGGTGCTCGGCACGCTCCAGGCCGACCAGATCTCGTACGCGACGATGACCGACACCGACATCTCGCTGTACCGGACGACCAGCACCTACGCCGAGATCGAGAGCAAGTACCACGTACGGCCGCTGCTGCTCGACCCGCGCCACCCGCGCAAGAACACCGAGATCACCGTGGCGTCGGGGTACTGGAAGAAGCAGTACAAGTGCTCCATCGACGGGTTCGTGGACCAGCTCAAGGAGTACTGGTGGACCTGGAAGGACTCGGTGCGCTACACGCCCGCGTGCCAGACCATCGGTGGCACCTCCGGCTCCCCGGTGATTGACGACCACACCGGACGCGTGGTCGCCGTCAACAACACTGGTAACGATGACGGCGAGCAGTGCACGCTCAACAACCCCTGCGAGGTCGATCGCAAGGGGCGCATCACCGTCCGCCAGGACACGCACTACGCGCAGGAGACCTACGGGATCGTGCCGTGCGTCGTCGACGGCAGCAAGCTCGACCTGGGCCGCAAGGGATGTGAACTCCCCGAGCCCCAGGCCTAGTCCGCAGAGGGCGTACGCCGTACGGACCGGCCCGCGGGCACGTCCGTGCGGCGGCCGTCCTCGATGACGAATCGCCCGTCGATCAGCACGTGCGGGATGTCCACCGGCAGGGTGCGCGGCGCCTCGAACGTCGAGCCCGCCGCCACTGTGTCCGGGTCGAAGAGCACCAGGAGAGACCGATGCGCTGGCCGGTGCGCCCTCGACCGGCACCACGCGCATCAAGCCGGCCATGCCCGCTCTGCGGCGGGCGCAGAAGGAGCCGAGAGAGCATTGGGCTCGGTCAACAGTCCTGCTGTGTGGAGCAGTTGGATTCTCGCCGGCCTAGGCAGCTGGTTCGGCCGACAGATGTGTCGCGACGGGAGTCTGCTCCGGTTGCCCGGGACCGGACGCGAGCGGCGGCTGTGACGGCGATGGGTTGCCCGAGCACGATCCCGAGCAGGACAAGGATCAGTCCACATATCTGCTGCAGAGTGAGGGTCTCTTTGGCGATGACGGTGCCGAGCAGCACGCCGGTGACCGGGTTCAGCAGTCCGACCAGGCCGACAGCAGCTGCCGGCAGATGGCGCAGGCCGGCGAACCAGGCAACGAAGGCGACCGCGGTCGCGACGACGGTGACGTAGGCGAATCCGAGGACCGCGCCCGCATTGAGGGCGGGCGGTGTTCCTTCGCGGACGACGGCCAACGGCAGGACGACCAGGCCTCCGGCAATGAGCTGCCACGATGTCGAGGCGAGGACGTCGACCTCGGTGCTCCACCGCTTCGCGAGCACGTAGCCGAAGGAGGACGTCACCATCGCTGTGGCCGATGCGAGGACGCCGAGTGCGTTCAGGGTCACGGTGCCGGTAAACAGCATCAGACATACGCCTGCGATACCGATGCCGCCGCCCAGCAGCGGGAGGCCGCGGGGGCGTTCCGCGATCACGGCCCAGGCGAGCAGTATCAGGACCAGCGGTGAGGCCGCCATGATGGTGGAGGCGATGCTCGTCGGCAGCAACTGGGCCGCGAGGTAGACCAGGGCGAAGAAGGACCCCATGTTGAGGGTGCCGAGAATCAGCGACTTCCACCACCACGCCCCGTGGGGTACCTGCCGACACAGCGCCAGCAGCAGGACCCCTGCGGGCAGAGCCCTGATCACCGCGCCGTAGAGCGGGTGGTCGGTGGGCAGGTATTCGTGGGTGACGAAGTAGTTCGTCCCCCAGGCGACCGGAGCGATCGCCGTCACGAGTGTCCATCGCATAGTAGCTTCCACGGAAGGAAATATAGCTTCCCTGGAAGCTATGATGAAGCCGTGAACGACTACAAGGATCACGTCGCCCGCATTCAGGCCGAGTGGGCCCGCGAGCGCCCAGATGTGGATGTGAGCCCTCAAGGCGTGATCGGCCGGCTCCATCGCCTTGCCAGTCTTCTGACCGAGCAGTTGTGCCTGGTCTACCGGCGTTACGGACTGAACGAGGGAGAGTTCGACGTCCTGGCGGCGCTCCGGAGGGCCGGGAACCCCTTCGAGCGCGCCCCGGGTGAGCTGGCCACGTTCACCATGGTCACCACGGGCGCGATGACCAAACGCATCGACCGACTCGAACGCAACGGGCTGGTCACACGTCGCCGGTCCGTCGAGGACGGCCGGGGACGCGTGGTCGCACTCACTCCGGCAGGACGGGAGCTGTTCGACCGGGCCTTCGCCGACCACATGAGCAACGAACGCCGCATACTCGACGAGCTCGACCCCGACGAGGCCGCACGTCTCGAAACACTGCTCACCGCCTGGCTGGCACGTGTCGAGACGCCTCCCGGCGCACCGTAGTGACTCCTCCGAATGTCACGGCCGAAGCTCTTCGGCTCGCTCGGCATCCTCGTGTTTCACCCGAACCCACAGATGCACCGACTTGAAGCACACCGGTGGACGCGTGGGATCGCGCTGAGGAGCCTTCGGTTCACCTGAACCCGTGAGGATCACGGAGTGTGAGTAGTTGCGGTACTGAAAATGCTGCTGAGATTGATCATGGTCGGCTGGCACACCGGGCGGTGGTGCTGCCGGGGCTCGGGGGAACCCGCTGGGCGGAACGTCGTGGGTGGCTACGGTCCGACCGTGCCGGTGGAGTTCTTAACTGATGAGCAGGCGTGAGCGGCGCCTGTACGAGGCAGTCGCGCGGGCCACCGATGGGGCCGAGCCCACGCGGCTTCGGCCGGTTCTCGCTGTGGTTGAAGTACTCGGACAGGACGTTCAGGCTGTCGTTCGGGCCGCCGATGTCGCACCACAGCAGCTCGGGGTCGTAGCCGCCGTGGATCAGTTCGAGCATCTGCTCGGCCTGGTAGTCCTTCACGAAGTCCTTGCCGAACGGTTGTGGTGGGCCTTGCGGTGTTGTGGCCGACCGATCGCGAGATGCGGCGTGACCGCTGCAGCCGGAATCATCGCGCGATGATGCACGGGTTCCTGGTGTGGGTTGCGCTGACCCCCGCGATCAACGCGATGTACTGGTCGTTCGACATGTCGCTGTGAAACGGGCGGGGTTGGGGGCGGCCCGCTGCCGCCGCTTCGGCCCCGACGGTTCATGTCCCGTCATCAGGACGCCTCGGCACACGTGTGAGCCGACGGGCGTGTGCGACGACGTCCGTGACGATCTCTGCAGCCCCGGCCATGTTGTTCACCAGGCCAACCGACTGGCCCGCGTACAGGGCGATTGCCTCCAGGTCGCCGGACATCCCCGAGAGGGGGACGGTGTCGTCGTACCGGTGGTGGGCACCGCCCTCGCCGTCGGTGGCCAGCACCGTGCCCTCGCCGGGCCGATCCGGTGCCGGGGGAGAGCCCGCCGCCTCCCAGTCCGCCATCGTGGAGTTGCGCAGGGCGCGGTGCGGGGCGTGCGGCCAGCCCCCGTCGAAGCAGCGGGTGTAGGAGGCGTCCTGCGGAGCCGGCCCAAGCTGCGCCTCGCGGTACACCCGGTGGCTCGCGGACTCCCGTGCGGCCAGGAAGCGGGTGCCCATCCAGACGCCCTGGGCCCCGAGCGCGAGGGCGGCGGCCAGGCCCCGTCCGTCGGCGATGCCGCCGGCCGCGAGCACCGGCACCGGGCCGGCCGCCGACCTACCAAGGGTGAAAACGCTCAGCCATGCCGACCGACCCTGGTGATGAGTTGTCGCGCCCGCACACGTCATACCTACGACGGGACACGACGAGACGGAAGGATGACGTGATGAGTGCGGACACGCGGCTGGAGGAGCTGGGCGAGAGTGGTCTGGGCGGGAGCGGTCCGGGCGAGGTCGACGAGCCGGCGTTCTCGGGGCTGGTGGAGCGGCACCGGCGGGAGCTGCACGTGCACTGCTACCGGATGCTCGGGTCGTTCGAGGACGCCGAGGACACCGTGCAGGAGACGTTCCTCCGTGCCTGGCGGCGGCGGGAGACCTTCGAGGGGCGGTCGACGTTCCGGGCCTGGCTGTACCGGATCGCCACCAACGCCTGCCTGGACCTGCTCGCCAAACGCCGCCCGGAACCCGCTACCGGTGGCGAGGTGCTGTGGCTGCAGCCCTACCCGGACCGGCTGCTCGACGAGCTGCCCGCGGGAGACGCGGACGAGCCGGAGACCGTCGCCGTCGCGCGGGAGACGATCGAGCTGGCGTACCTGGTCGCAGTCCAGCATCTCGCGCCGCGCCCGCGGGCCGTGCTGATCCTGCGGGACGTGCTCGGCTGGCCGGCGAAGCACGTCGCGGAGCTCCTCGGGGACTCCGTCAACTCTGTGAACAGCGCGCTGCAGCGAGCCCGCGCCGGCCTGCGGGAGCACCTGCCCGCCGAGCGGCAGGACTGGACCGGCGGCGGCGAGGACGCCGGGACGCGCGAGCTGGTGCGCCGCTATACCGACGCCAGCGTGGCCACGGACGTCGACGGGCTCGCCACACTGCTGCGGGACGACGTTCGCTTCTCGATGCCGCCCACGCCTGGCCTGTACGTCGGCCGCGACACGGTGGTGAACGGCTGGGTCGAGAGCGGCTTCGAGGGCATGAAGCACCAGCGCGCCGTCCTCACCTCCGTGAACCGGCAGCCCGCCGTCGCCTTCTACCTCTGGCGGAAGCGGGAGGGCGCGTACCTGCCGCTGGCGATCGACGTCCTGCGGGTCACCGGCGGGGCGATCACCGAGATCGTCACGTTCCACGACGACCAGTTCCCACGGCTCGGGCTGCCGGAGCGCCTGCCGGCGGACGGCACGGAGTAGTCCCGGTGCGGACGCTCGCGCTGCGCGGTGGCGCGCGTGTCGCGGTGGTCGCGGCGGAATGGTGCGACGCGTTCGGCGTCGTCACCCGCGGGCGGGTGCAGCTGGAGCTGCGCGACGGCGAGCCCGGGCCGGTCCTCGGACGCGGCGCCGGGTTCTGGCTCCGCGGCACCGGCGTCCGCGCCCTGCGGAACCCCGGCCGTCGCACGGCGAGGGTGCGCATCGTCACCCCCAAGGCCAGGACCGTCACATGCCAGTACGCCAGTTACCGAATGATGGAGGAACGACATGAACAGCATGAATGACACCGGAGTCGTCGCAGGCACGGCATCGGGCCGGACCAGCCACACCAACCCTCTCCGCAGGCTCGCCGGCACCGGCTTCATCGCCACGCTCGCAGCGATGGTGGCCACCACCCTCGCCGCTGCGCTTGCCCAGGCCGTTGGTGTCGACTTCGAGGTCCCCGATGATGGCGAGGCGATCCCGTTGTCCGGGTTCGCCGTGGTGACCGGCTTCCTCTCGGTCGTGGGCATCGTCATTGCCGCCGCTCTTCTTCGCTGGAGCGCTCGTCCCGCCAAGCGATTCGTGTGGACGGCAGTGTCGCTGACCGCGATCTCGTTGGTCCCGCCCCTCCTCTCCGGGGCAAACACCGCCACCACCACCGCCCTCCTCGGGCTACACCTCGTCCCTGCGACGGTGATGATCCCCACCCTGGTGCGGAGCCTGGACACCCGGACCGATTGACGATCCCGCAACGGGACAACGCGCGGCGCAAGGGCGTGCGCGAGCGCACTCACGTGGCCCCCCGGTGCTGCCACCCTCCATTCCAGGTTCCTTGTTCTTGGTCAATTCGGAAGCTGAGTGGCGTGTGCGAAGAAGCACAGGGTGCCTTGTGGGCTGAAGACCAAACGCCATCCGCTCGGGATGGGGCGCACCGGGTACCCCGGTCGCGTTCACCCTGGCCGACCCCGCCGTCGCGCGCCTCCCACGGGATCATCGGGACAACCGGCTGCCCTTCGGGCGCCATCGGCTCGCGAAAGCCCGAACCTTCGGCGATCAGTCGCACCGGCCGCACAGGTATCCGCGCCGCAAAGCGGACCGAGACCTGGCCAACACCGGCACAGGCGTCCACCGGCCGCGGTGCGCCCGGTGCGGCGGCGGACCGTACGGCGACTGCCAGGCCGGCCGCTCGGTTCGACCCGAGCCGCCCACGTCGCGGCGCCGTACGACCGGATCCTGGAGCAGCTCAGCTGTCAGGCCAGGGTCGTTGTCATGCAGCCGGTCCAGCAGCTCAGGTCGTACGGAGCGCACATTCATCCGCTCCAGGACCGTGAGCATTGCAGTTTCCCCGCAAGCGGTACGGAGCGCGAGGAGCCAGGCGTCGACGAGCTTGTGGTTGGCGTTGACGCGGAATTTACCGCTTGCCCGAAAGCGCTCGGACGCGCACGCGTGGCAACGGCGGAGAACGAGCGGCAGGCAGGTGGGCACGACCACCCAGTTTTTGAGCACAGAAGTACACCGGTTTCCGTGAGAAGTCCGCAGCAAAAAGCAGCGCGGCGCACATGCGCGACGCGCGACGAATCAGCGCTCGGGAGATCTCACAGGGTGTACAACGGCACGTCCTTGCCCAGACGACTTGGTTCGGTAGCACGGTAATGGCACGCAGCGGCGCTGCTCCAGTGGTTTTCCAGCGCTCACCGCCAGGTTCTGCCCGGCGGATCACGGGCGGAGCCAGTGCCGGATCGAGGCAATGGCGACGGTGCCGTAGAAGACGTAGGCGCGCTTGTCGAACCTCGTCGCGACGGCCCGGAAGTTCTTGAGGGCGTTGATCGTCCGCTCAACTTCGTTCCTCCGCTTGTAGATCGTCGTGTCGAAGCCGGCAGGCTGGCTTCGGTCGCAGAGAAGCCCGGCGCAAGACCCGCCCCCGCGAGTCGCCACGGCAAGATTCCTGGGCCACGGCCATCCTCTGACCGGTACGTGTTCGTTGGGTTTGGTTCGCCACCCGGTGATCAGTGTCCGGTCTCAGATAAGTCCGGGTGAGGCGGGCCCCTGACCTGCGGTGCCCGGACTTGAGTGAGACGGGTTTCGCAAGGTCGTCTCACTCAAGTCCGGGCAAGCGGCCTCCAACCCAGCTAAGTACTGTCCCCCCCCGCGCCACCCAC
>NZ_JBHVFF010000201.1:0-16096 GCF_042801895.1 Streptomyces sp. NPDC057543
CCTGGGGGTGCCTGGGGGGGGGGGGGGGCCGGGGGGGGGGGGGGGGGGGGCCCGACCGGGGGCGGCCCGCCAGTCTTCGGCCTGCGGGACCGAGGGCGGATGAGGACGGGAACGCGGGGCGGGTCGGTGAGCACGTGGGGCGGCCCCTCCCCCGCGATCCGGGCGGAGAGCGGAACGGGGAGTGGGGAGTACGGCACGGCCGAAGTCCGAGGGTGCCCTCTCCTCTGCGTCCCTCTCCCTCGAGATCGAGGTGGCGAGACCGGGGGGGAGGAGGCCTGGAGAGGAAGGCTCAGCCGATCTCCGATGTCGGCCCCTGTCCGCATGTCCCTCCCCCGCGCGGGCGTCCCTGGTCCAGGACGCCCGCGGCAGGTGGCGTCGGGTCGACGGGAGGGTCAGACCGCCTGGCCGACCGGGCGAACGACGACGGAGTTGATGTCGACGCCGGTGGGCTGGCGCACGGCCCACACCACCGAGTCGGCGATCTGGCCGGCGGTGAGGTTGATGCCGCCCTGGGGTGCGCCGCCCGCGGCATCCCAGAAGCCGGTCTCCACCCGTCCCGGGGCGACCAGGGTGACGCCGACGCCGTCGGCGGTGACCATGCGGCGGGTGTTCTCGGCGAGGCCAGTGACCGCCCACTTGGTGGCGCCGTAAATGTTGCCGGGTGTGTAGACGACTCCGGCGACGCTGCCGATCAGCACGATCCGGCCGCGTGTCTCCTTGAGCGCGGGGAGGGCGTAGTGGATCAGCAGGGCCGGGCCGAGGACGTTGGTGAGGACCATGTCGCGCCACCCGGCCGGATCGCCGTCGGCGAGCGAGTCGTGCGTGGCGTACCCGGCGTTGGCGACGACCGTGTCGATGCGGCCGTACGCGTCCAGGGTGGCCCGCACGGCGGCCTCGACGCAGGAGTGGTCCCCGGCGTCGCCGGGGAGCGCGAGGAGGGTGCCGGGCTTGGCATCGGCCTCCTCGGTGAAGCGCTGCAGCCGTTCGCCGCTGCGGCCGGTGACGGCGACGCGGTGCCCCTCGGCAAGAAGCTTGCGGGCGGTGGCTGCGCCGATGCCGCTGGATCCACCCGTGATCAGGGCTACGGGGGCGGTGGCTTCGTCGGTCATGAAGTGGTGCTCCAGCTCTGCGAGTTCTGAGTTACGGAAAATAGTCTGAGGTACGGCAAGCAGCTGGGTGTCAGGCGGTGTTCGCGCGCGGCTGCTTGCTCGCGATGCGGACGGGGAGCCGTTTCAGGCCCCGGCTGATGGAACTGTCCGCGACCCATGTCAGCGTCTCAGGCGGCACCGTGCACGCGAGGTCCGGGATGCGGCGCAGCAGTGTCTCGAAGGCGATACGTCCTTCGAGGCGGGCCAGCGGCGCCCCGGCGCAGAAGTGCGGTCCGTGGCCGAAGGTCATGTGGCGGTTGGGCGAGCGGGTGATGTCGAAACGGTCGGGGTCGTCGAAGACGGCGGGGTCGCGGTTGGCGGCGGAGACCGACAGATGGACGAAGCTGCCTTCGGGCACGGTCTGTCCGCCGAGGGTGAGGTCGCGGGCGGCGGTGCGCAGCGTGCCGCGATCGACCGATCCTTCGTAGCGCAGGAACTCCTCGATAGCCGAGTCCGTCAACTCCGGCTTCGCGCGGAGGAGTTCGAGCTGGTCGGGGTGGCGGAGCAGAGACCAGACGCCGTTGCCGACGAGGTTGGCGGTGGTCTTATGGCCGGCGATGACGAGGAAGATGGCGGTGGAGACGAGTTCCTCGTCGGTGAACATGCCGTCCTCGTCGGCGGCGCGCACCAGGTCGCCGAGCAGGTCCTCCTGCGGCCGGGCGCGGCGTTGGGCGAGCACGTCGGTGAAGTACTCCGCGACCTGGTCGTTGACGCGCTTGCGCTGCAGGGCGGCCTCGCCCTCCTGGCTCGGGTCCTGGCTGAGCACCCGGCCCCAGTCGATGAACCGGTCCCGGTCGGCGTAGGGGACGCCGAGGAACGCGCAGATCACCATCATCGGCAGCGGCAGCGCGAAGGCCTCCAGGAGGTCGAACTCGCCGGACTCGGGGAACGCGTCGATGAGGTCGTCGGTGATCTCCTGGATGCGCGGGCGCAGCAGTTCCATGCGGCGCGGCAGGAACGCCCGGCTGACGAGCTTGCGCAGCCGGGTGTGCTCGGGCGGGTCGGCGAGGAGCATGTTGCTGGTGAGCACGGAGCTGCTCTGCACGGTCTGCTCGCGGAACCAGGCGGGTGCCGCCTGAAGGGTCTTGGAGATGTCCGGGTCGCCGAAGGCGCGCATGACGCTCGCGTGGTCGACGACGACGTACGCGTGGTCGGCGGAACCCGCCGGGAAGTCGATGGGGTGTATGGGGCCGCGCTCGCGCAGCCGCGCGGTGGGGGGGTGCGGGTCGGAGCCGGGGCAAGTGACGTATTGGGTGGGAACGACGGGCTCGTCACCCGAGAACGGGCACCGGGACTCCTCGGGAAGGTCGGACACTACTCACTCCTCGGTCAGGGTGGCACGCGTGCCTGGTACGGCGGAAGTCGGCGAGGCGATCGGGGCAGGACGTCAGGGGGCCGGATCGGTCCGGGAGCCGACGTCGGACGCGTCCGCAGCGGGCGCGTTCTCCTCCCTCTCCGCGAGCGCCTCGGGGGTGGGCAGCCGCCGGATCAGGCGGGTCAGGGTGGGCAGCGCGGCCAGGATCGACACGCCCCCCATGAAGGCGAACACCCAGGGGGCGCCGCCGGCGTCGAAGATGGTGCCGACAGCGAGGATGCCGAGCGGCTGGGCGACGTACGCGAGGAAGGTGACGGCGCCCATGACGCGGCCCTGCATCCGGTCGGGGACGAGCACGGCGACGTAGGCGAAGAACAGGGCGTTCACGATCGGGCCGCGCAGGAAGACGATGCCGAGCACGACGCCGAGGGAGACCACCCCGGGCACGGTCATCAGGAGGACGGCCGCGACGGGGCCGATCCACGCCGCCGCGAGGAACAGGGTGGCGGGCTTCAGCCGTTTCAGGGCCCAGGTCGCCAGGGCCGCGCCGACCAGGCCGCCGGCTCCGGCGATGCTGAGCATGAGACTGATCGAGGCTTCGGAGGCGCCCCGGTCCTTGCCGGTGGCGATCAGTGCGAGGAAGGCGCCGGTGTGGTTGAACGCCATGTTGGAGCCCATGATCCACACGATCCAGACGAGCAGGACCGGCGTGCGCCCGATGAACCGAAAGCCCTCCCTCGCCTTTCCGTGCTCGCCGTCCGCGACGGGTGCGGCCTGCAGCGGCTTGCGCACGAAGAGCAGGGAGACGGCGGCGGCGGCGAAAGCCAGGCCGGTCGCGACGAAGGGCAGGGAGCGTGCAACGCCGAACAGCGAGCTGCCCAGCGGGGCGCCCGCGACGGTGGCGCCCAGCGGCCGGATCTGGTTCTGCGCGGTGGCCTTCGTCAGCTGCGAGGGCGGCACGACCTGTTTGATCGCGGCGAGTGCGGGCGGCTCGGACAGACCCAGGCACAGGGCCGAGAGCCCGACGAGGGCGAAGACGGAAGGGACGTTCGCGTGGCCGCTGACGACGAGCAGGCTGAACAGGCCGAGCAGGACGGCGCGTCCGGCGTCGCACAGGATCATCAGGCGGCGCCGGTCCATCCGGTCGGCGAGTGAACCGCCCCAGATCGAGGTAGCGCCGGCGACGAGGAGCTGCACGGCGCCGATGGCTCCCGCGTAGGCGGCCTTGCCGGTGACGGCGAGGATCAGCAGCGGGTAGGCGACCTCGACGGACTCCTTGCCGATGGACGCGAGGAAGCGGCTGATCCACAGGGCCTGGAAGTCACGGTTGCGGATCAGTGGCACGTCCGCGTCGGGCGCGGTACTCGCAGCGGTCGGCTCGTCGGTCACGGTCTTTTCGGGTGGGGTCACCGGCGGGTCTCGCCTTCTGCGGTGTCGGTGTGCCCGTGGCGGGCGAGCGCCCGGTCCGCCTCGCGGGCGACGGCGCCGACCTGGGGTGCGGTGAGCATCGACCAGTGGTCACCGGGAACGGGTCTGATCTCGACGGACGCGTGCAGGGGTGCGAACCCGCACCGTACCCGGACCGCGTCCGCGGGGCGCGCGGACGCCGTGAGGACGACGGCGGGGCAGGGCACCGGCCGCGGCCGGTGGCGCAGCAGCGCACGGATCCGGGAGAGGAAGATCCGGCGCATTCGGGGCGCCCCGGCCAGTTTCGCGCCGAACGCACCGCGACCGAGCAACACATCTGCCTGCAGCCGTAGTTGGGCGGCGAGGAAGGCCGGGTCGGTGGCCACGGGCCGCCCCTTGCGGTCGGGCGCGTACCCGTCCAGGCACAGCAGCACGTCCACCCGCTCCCCCGCGTCGGTGAGCTGCCGGGCGGCCTCCTGGGCGACGACGGCGCCGAAGGACCAGCCGCCGAGCGTGTACGGCCCCTCGGGCTGCACGGCGCGCAGGGCCGCGACGTGCCGGCCGGCGATCTGCCCGACGGACGCGCCGAGAGGCTGCTCGCTCTCCAGGCCGTAGACCGGCCGGGTGGTGTCGAGCGCGGCGGCCAGCTCCTGGTATCCCGCCGTGCTGTCCAGGGAGTCGGCGACCAGGAACACCGGGCGGCCCGCGCCCGGCCGCAGCCGGACCGTTCCCGGTGGCGGGGCTGTTGCCTCGGCGGCCCGCTCGACGAGAGCGAGCAGGTTCCCGAAGGTCGGCTCGGCCAGGAAGTCGGCCACCGGAACGGTGACGGCGGTACGCCGTCGCACGTCGCCCATCAGAACCACCGCCGTGAGGGACTCCCCGCCGAGCGCGAGGAAGTCGTCGTCGGCCAGGGCGCCGCTCACGCCGAGGGCTGAGCACCAGAGGCGTTCGACGGTTCGGGCGACTGCATTGCGGCCCTCACCCGGTTCGGCTGCCCGCTGCGGGGCCCGCGAGGAGGTGTCCCGGTTGGCGGTGTCAGCGGCAGCGTCGTCCGGTTCCACCGGGTCGAAGGTCTGCACGGGCAGCGAGCGCCGCCGGGGCCGGGGGGCGCCGGCGAGTTCCGCGAGGTCGATGTCGGCGCCCCGCTCCCACAGCGTGCCCAGGGCCCGCAGCAGCGTGGCTTCGGCGCGGTCCGGGTCGCCACCGATGAGCGGCAAGGTCGTGTGCGCCGGGTCCCACGCGGCGTGCCGGCGCAGCGCCCCGATCGTCGACGTTCCGGGGCCCAGCTCGACGAAGAGGTCGCAGCCTTCGTCGAGGAGGGTGGTCAGACCGTCCTCCAGGAGTACGGTGCCGCGCAGTTGGGCCGCCCAGTGGTCGGGGGTGCGCAGTTGCTCAGGGTCGGCCCAGGTGCCGGTGGTGTTGGCCACCACGCGCAGGGCGGGCGCCTGGGCGGGCTCGGCGGCGACGGCGGCGCGCAGCGCGTCGGCCGCCTGGGCCATGGCGGAGGAGTGGAAGGCGCGCCGCACGTCCAGGGGCCGTACGTCGAGCCCGTCGAGGGTATCGCCGTCGAGCAGCCGTTCCATGACTGTGCACGGGCCGGACAGGACGGTGCGGCCGGGACCGGCGACGGCGACCTCGACACCGGGATGTGCTTGGCCCAGGCGGGCGGCCAGCTCGGCGGCGGACGCGGTGACGGCGGCCATCCGGCCGGGCTCGGTGTCCCGCATGGCGGTGGCCCGGGCGTGCACGAGACGGGTGGCCTGCTCGATGGTCCACACCCCGGCGAGCGTCGCGGCCGTGTACTCGCCGATGCTGTTCCCGAGCAGGGCGCTCGGCGTCACACCGAGGTCCATGAGGCGCCGGCCCAGGGTGTGGCCGAGCGCGAGCAGCCCGAGCTGCTGGTGCACAGTGTCCTCGAACCACCCGGCAGGGGCGGCCTGTTCGTCGACGACGGGGGTGAGGTCGACGCCGCACACGTCGCCTACCGTCTCCCGCCAGGTGTCGAAGGCAGCGCGGCAGGAGGGTTGATGCCGGTACGCGGCGGCGCCCGCCGCATCGGTGAGGGTGCCCTGGCCCGGCAGCAGGAAGGCGACGCGGTCCAGGCCCGCGGGGGATGCGGGCGGTACCGCCGCGCGCAGGGTGCGAGCCGCGTCCTCGGAGCTGTCCACGACGACGGCCTGGCGCCAGGGATGACGTCGGCGGTCGGCGAGGGTCCGGGCGGCCTGAGCGAGCAGCTCGTCGCCGGTCGCCACCGGGTCCTTCTCCAGCGGCCCGACGCCGTCTTCGTGCGCGGCACCGGGCTCGAGGACGTCCGCCAGTTCGTCGCGCAGGACGTCACGGGAGCGCGCCGATGTGCCGGAGACGGCGAGCAGCCGGGCCCCGCCCCGCGTGCCGGTGGGCAGGGTGCGTACCGGAGCCTGGGCCAGCACCACATGGGCGTTGGTGCCGCCGACCCCGAAGGAGCTGACGGCGGCGAGCCGGGGGCGCCGGCCGTCGGGCTCGGGCCACGCGGCGCGCTGCGCACACACCTTGAAGGGGGTCGTGTCCACAGAGAGCAGCGGGTTGGGCCGCTGGTAGTGAAGGGTGGGGACGAGTTCGCCGTGTTCCAGCATGAGCAGCGTCTTGATGAGTCCTGCGACGCCGGACGCGGATCCCGTGTGCCCGATGTTGCTCTTGACAGCGCCGATCCAGCAGCTTTGCACGGCGTCGGTCGAGGTGCGGAACGCGTCGGTGAGCGCCTGGAGTTCGATCGGATCGCCCATCTTGGTGGCGGTGCCGTGCGCTTCCACGTAGCCGATCTCGGCCGGGTCGACACCGGCCGTCTTCTGCGCGAGCAGGATCGCGTCGCGCTGTCCGGCGAGGGACGGCGCGGTGTAGCCGATCTTGTCGCTGCCGTCGTTGTTGAGGGCGGTACCGAGCAGCACACCGGCGATGTGGTCGTCGTCGCGCAGGGCGTCGTCAAGCCGCTTGAGGACGACGATGCCGACGCCCTCGCCGGGCACGGTGCCCCGCGCCTCCTCGTCGAAGGGGCGGCAGTGCCCGTCCGGTGAGAGAATGCCGCCCTCCTGGTAGATGTAGCCCCACTCGCCTTGTCGCGTCAGGGACACTCCCCCGGCGAGGGCCGCGTCGCACTCGTAGGACAGCAGGCTCTGTACCGCTGTGTGGACGGCCGTGAGCGAGGTGGAGCAGGCCGTCTGTACGGTCACGGCGGGACCGCGCAGACCGAGTTTGTACGCGGCGCGGGTGGTCAGGAAGTCCGGCCGGCGCCCGATCATCTGGGCGAGCGCGTCCACGTCGCCTCGCTCGGGCAGGACCGGCCCCTCGGACCCGGCGTAGAGGCCGATCCAGCCGGGGAAGCGGGCCGGGTCGAGGGCTGCGTCGTCGAGCGCGGCGGCGGCGCACTCCAGGAAGACGCGGTGCTGCGGGTCGAGGAGGACGGCCTCGGCGCGGCTGTAGCCGAAGGCCCGCCAGTCGAAGCACCGGGAGCCGTCGAGGACGCCGCGCGCGGCCACATAGTCGGGGTGCCACACAAGGTCGGGGTCCACGCCGGCCGCGACGAGGTCGTCGCGCTTGAACTGGGTGATCCCTTCAGTGCCGGAGCGCAGTCCGTGCCAGAAACTTCGCACGTCCGGCGCGCCCGGGTAGCGGCAGGCCATGCCGACGACCGCGATGGCGGTCTCGGAGTCGTGGGGGTAGGGCTGGGTGTTCATACGCGGCCTCGCGTGCCGGGGCGGCGGGTGCGGCGGCGGGCGGCAGCGCGGGCGTCGAGGTCGCCGACGGCGCCTCCTGCTGCGGCCGGCGGATCCTCGGGGCGTGCGACGAGGCGCGCCATGGCGCCGACCGTGGTGCTCTCGAACAGGCGCTGGATGGGCAGCTCGGTGCCGAAGGTCCGGCACAGCTCGGCGTGCAGGGTGACGAGTTTCAGGGAGGTTCCGCCGCAGTCGAAGAAGTTCGCGTCGCCGCCGGGCACCTGGCCGGGGTCGAGACCGAGGACGGACGCCCAGATCGCGGCGACGCGCTGCTCGACGTGGGCGTCGGACGCGGCAGGAGTCTGCGGGGTCGTGTCGGCGGTGTCGGCTTTCCCTTCGGCCCGCAGGGCACCGTCTGTGGCGCCGAGCGACGCCGCCAGCTGCGCCACTGTGGTCTCGCTCTGCTCGGCGAACGCCGCGAGGAAGGCCGGGTACAGACGCGCCAGCTCCCGTACGGCGTCGGCCGAGAGCCGGTCGCCGCGGTACACCAGCTCCCCGCTCAGCCGCTCACCGGTCGCGGCCAGGCCGACGGTCAGGGCGAACTTTCCGTACGTGGCGCTGCCCTGCGTGCCCTCCAGGGGCAACAGCTGCGCGTCGCCGATGCGCGGCGGGGTCTGTGCACACGTCTGCGGGGCGAGCACCACGTCGAGGTACGGGGTCGCGCCTGCGGTGCGCCGTGGGTTGAGGGCTTCGACCACGTGCGTGAAGGGGACGTGTCGGTCCTCCAGAGCGTCGAGGACACCGTCGCGGACCGCTTCGAGGAGTTCGCCGACCGTCGTGTCGGCGCCGCAGCGGGAGGGCACCACCACGGTGTTGAGGCAGGGCCCGACGACCCGTGCGAATGCGTCGCCTTCCCGGGTGTCCACGGGGAAGCCGAACGTCAGGCAGGTGTCACCGGTCAAGCGGTGCAGCAGTGCGACAAGCGCGGCGGAGGCCGCCATGAACCACGACATGCCCAGGCGATCCTGGAGCGGCCGTATGTGCTGCAGCAGGCCGTCGGGCAGAGCGAGCGGCACCGTGCCGTGGGGCTCGGGCACCGTGGGTGCGGCCAGGCCGAGCCGGCTCGGGGCGTCGCGCAGCATGTCGGTCCAGCGGGCGAGGGCTTCGGGATCGGGCCGCTCGGTGACGGCAGCCAGCTCTCGGAACTGCGGCCCGGGTGCACCGGCGCCGCTCCCACCCGCCACGTACTCCTCGCCCAGATCCTCCAGAAGAATCGATAACGACCCTGCGTCGAAAACGATGTGATGCACCGTCAGTGTCAGGAACTGCCCGTCGGGGCCCTCGATCAGACCTGCGCGCAGCAGCGGTCCCGCCGCGAGGTCGAAGGGGTCGCCGGCAGCGGCCCGCAGCAAGGCCGCGAGCTGCTCCCGGCCGCCGGCCCGCCGGGTGCGGATCTCGGGCCGCCAGGGCCCGCCGACGAGCTGGCGCAGCCCGTCCGCGCGCCGGGCGAACGTGGTCCGCAGCGCCTCGTGCCGCGCCACCACCCGCTCCAGGGCCGCGGCGAGCCGGTCCACGTCGAGGCGCCCGTCCACGCGCCAGGCGAACGGCACGTTGTAGAGGCCGGGTTGGGGATCGAGGGTCTCGGCGAGCCAGATCTGCTGCTGGAACGCGGTGGCCTCGCTCTCCTCCACCGTGGGGGCCGGCGGGGCGGCCTGGTCCCGCTCGCCGGGCTCCGCCTCGGCGTCGATGCGCGCGGCCAGGTCGGCGAGGACCGGGACGCGGAACAGGTCGCGCAGCCGCAGCCGCACGCCGAGCCGTTCCCGGATCCGGGCGATCAGCGTGACGCCACGCAGCGAGTGCCCGCCGAGATCCCAGAACGAGGCGTCCCTCGAGGTTACGGGAACCTCCAGGAGTTCCGACCACATCGCGGCCAGCGTCCGCTCGGTGGGGGTGCGCAGGTCCTCGGCCTGCGGCGGGGCGCCGTCCGGTTCCGGCTGCCGGGTGAGGAGTTCGAGCATGCGGGCCCGGTCCGCCTTACCGGTGGAGCCGATCGGCAGCTCGTCCAGGACCAGCCAGCGCGCCGGGATCATGTAGTTGGGCAGTCGCTCGGCGAGGCGGGCGGACAGGGCGCCGGGCAGATCAGCGCGGGCCACGTCGGCGCTCGCGTCGGGCAGGACGCAGCCCGCCAGGTTGCTGTCGTCGGTCTTCTCGACGAAGGCGGCCTCGACGAGCCCGGTGGCCACGGCGGCACGCTCGACCTCCTCCAGTTCGATGCGGAAGCCGCGCAGCTTGACCTGTCGGTCGCGCCGGCCCAGCATCTCCAGCTCCCCGTCGGGCAGCAGACGCGCCAGGTCCCCGGTGCGGTAGAGGCGTTCGCCGGTGCTGGGCGCGGTGACGAACCGCTCGGCGGTCAGCTCCTCACGGTGCAGATAGCCCAGGGCCACGCCCGGACCGCCCAGGCACAGCTCCCCCGGCTCGCCGACCGGCACCTGCCGCAGCTCGTCGTCGAGGACGTACGCGGTGGTGCGCTGCAGCGGGCGACCGATCGGGATGCGCTCGCGCCCGGCGAGGCTCTCCTCGGCGCACAGGAACCAGGTGGCGAACGCCGTCGCCTCGGTCGGCCCGTACCCGTTGACCAGGCGCCGCGGTCCGCCCGCCGAGAGCACCCGGCGCACCGCGGCCAGATCGAGCTGCTCGCCGCCGACGACGAGGGTCTCCAGGGAGGAGAAGGCGCCGGGCAGCTCCCAGGCGACGGTGTGGAACAGCGAGGTGGTCAGGAACATCACAGCGATGCCCTGGTCACGGACGAGCGCGACCCATTCGTCCAGGGCGAGGTCGGTGACGGTGGGCAGCGGCACGACGGTGCCGCCCGCGCAGAGCGTCGACCAGATCTCGCACGTCGTCACGTCGAAGGCCGGATTGCAGGTGCTCGCCACCGGGTCACCGGGCTCGATCGGGCAGTACTCAGCACCTTCCACCAGGCGCTCGACCGCGCGATGCGGTACGGCGACGCCCTTGGGCCGACCCGTCGACCCGGACGTGTACGTGACGTACAGCGGGTCCTCGTCGGACCGGGTGACGAGCACCGGGGGCCGCCCTGCGTCGTCCCCACCGTCCGCACGCAGTACGGGAGTCGAGGCCGGCACGCGAGTGCGCTCACCGGTCACCGCGGCAACCGCACCCGACTCGGCGAGCAGCTCGGCGACCCGCTCGGGCGGTGCCTGCAGGTCGAGCGGCAGATACGCCGCGCCGGCACGGGCAATACCGAGGAACGCCACGACGAGGTCGGCGGACCGGGGTAGGTCCACGGCCACGAGGTCACCGGGCTGCACCCCCCGGCCCACGAGCGCGGCGGCGAGCCGCCCGGAGCGCTGCCACAGCTGCGTGTACGTCAGACGGGCGCCGGTCACCGGATCGTGCACGGCGAGCTCGGCGGGCCGCCGGCGTACCCAGCGCTCCACCAGGGCCGGCACCCCGGAACTCTCGGCGAGCCGGGCGCGGTCGATCTTGCCGTTCGTGGTGAGCGGCAGGCGCGGCAGCATCACCACGTCGTCGGGCACCAGATAAGACGGCAGCTCGTCGCGCAGGGCACGGCGCAACGCCTCGCCATCGACGCCCTCTCCGTCTTCCGCGCTGTCATCCGTACCGCCTGCGAGGACGACATAGGCCGTCATCCGGCCGCCGCCGTCGCCGTCCTTGTCGACGACGACCGACGCCTGGCCGACGGAGGGCTGCCGCACCAGCGCCGCCTCCGTCTCCCCGGGCTCGATACGGAAACCGTTGACCTTGACCTGGCGGTCCGCGCGCCCCACGTACTGCAGATCGCCGGCCGTGTCCTTGCGGGCCAGGTCCCCGGTGGCGTACATCCGCTCCCCTTGAGCGCCGAACGGATCGGGCAGGAAACGCTCCCGGGTCAGTACCTCGTGGCCCTCGTAGCCGGCCGCGACGTGCGCCCCGGCCACGTACAGCTGCCCGGTCTCGCCGTCCGCCACCGGCCGCAGATCCGCATCAAGGAGGTACACGCGTGTGTGGTCCATCGGACGGCCGATGGGGATGTCCCCGTCCACCGGCGGCCCGGGGTGGATGCGGTGGCGCGTGGCGAAGGTGGTGGTCTCGGTCGGGCCGTAGCCGTTGTAGAGGGTGATCCCGGGGCACGCCTCGACGACACGGCGCACCGCGTGCGCCGGGACCACGTCACCACCGGCCCACACCTCACGGGCGCCTTCCAGGCAGCCCGGGTCGCCGGTGGCCAGCGCCCCGAACAGGCCCGCGGTGAGCCACAGCGCCGTGACCCGGCCACCGCCCACCAGGCGCCGCAGCAGCGGGGCGTTGATCTCCTCGGGGGCCACTACCACGCGGCCGCCGGTCAACAGCGGCACCCAGATCTCGTAGGTGGACGCGTCGAAGGCGTGTGGCGAGTGGAACAGCACCCGCTCGTGGGCACCACCGCGCCACACACGGTCGAGCACGAGGGCCAGTACGTTGCGGTGCGTGACTCGCACGCCCTTGGGGACGCCCGTGGACCCGGAGGTATGCATGACGTACAGCACGTCGCCGCCCCCCGGCGCGTCGGTCCCCGGCTCGTCGTACGCCGCTTCCGCCCCGTCGGACGGGCCATCGGGCACGCCGTCCTCGCCGACCAGCACGGTGCGCCGCCCCGCCGCCGCAGGATGCTGCGCGCCACGCGCGTCCACCACCAGTAGTGCACAGTCGACGCCGTCGAGGATCTCACCCAGCCGCGCTTCGGGAGAACGCACGTCGAGCGGCACATAGGCGGCGCCCGTCTTCGCCACGGCGAGCAGGGTCACCACCACGGCGGCGGACCGCTCGACCAACACGCCGACCCGGCCACCTCGACGGGCGCCCCCGGCGACGAGACGCCGGGCCAGACGCTCGGCCAGGGCGTTCAACTCCGCGTAGGACAACTGGTGTTCTCCGTGCCGCCCGTACTCGACGGCAACCGCCTCGGGGGTCTGCGCGACCTGCTTCTCGAAGACCTCGGTCAGACCGCTGTCCGGAATCGGTATCTCCGGCTCGTCGGTCTCCGCGAGCACACCAGCACTCTCGTGTGCCTCGCTCAGCCTCTCCATAACAGCCTTTCCGTCCTTCCGTGACCGTCGCGCCCTGCCACGGCCGCGCACACGAGACTGGCCCGCAGCGCACGATGCGCGAGGCCTGGACATAGGGGATGCGAGAACTCAGGCCTGAACGGCCCGGTGAGACAAGAAGAATCGAGAACGTCGAACGGGACAACAGGCGGGGGCGAAGCCGCAATCGTGTGTCACGTCGGAGAAAGGCCGCGTCAAAACACGGCCAGCCGACCGTGATCCTCCTGCGCGGACATCTTCATCCCCCCGCAAACCGGCGGACGTACCGACGGCTCCCCCATGTGCTCGCTCCCCCTCAGAACATTCAAGATCATAAAGAGGTCTCCAATCTATAAACCGGCGCTCACCGCGGGCAAGAAGGACCGGGGCATCCGGCTGGAAAAGTCAGCGCTCCGGGCACGCCGAGAGCACTTCACCTGCCTTGACGCACATAACGCCTGAGGTTCGACGGTTTCCCGCGTGACCCGGCCGTGACTGATTTCCATCCCTCGGACGCCCGGGGAGCGGGGCGCGGGCCGACGATGTCGCGGGCGCGGCGCCATCGGGCAGCGAACCTTCAGGAACACCGCGCCGACGACGGGGATCGGAGGCGCCCTCAGGACCACGTGAATCGCATGCGGGGTCTGGACCAGACATACATGCATCACCTCCGGACCGCACGCGCGAACGCTGACGATGGATCCGCCCCAAGCCCGGCGGACCCTGCTCTCGGCCGCCGCCTCAGTGCGTATCGTCCTGGCCGGTCCCGTGCCGCAGGGCCCCTGCGGGCGCAGCAGGTGACGGCGGCGGGACCGCGCTCGTGCGAGGGCGAGTCCTGCCGCGCCGACGTGGGCGGCGCCGAGCAGGCCGGTCACCAGCGCCGCGGCCTGCCTTGCTCGGAGCACGGCAAGTACCGTGCCTGCAGAGCCGGTTGTGGTGGTGGTCACGAGAGCCGAGCGGGCGGCCGGCACGCGGTGCCGGGCGAACAGCGGGCGACGTCGGCTCCGGACCCAGCCGGCGAAGACCGCCCAAGCCGCCCCGATGGCGATCAGTCCGGCCAAGGCCGCCTTGGTACGTGGAGGAAACGGCTGCGGTGCGGTCACTCAGAGCACGGCGATCACCGCCGCTGCTCAACCCGCCCGCCAGCCCAGCGGACACGTACCGGATGCGCGCGCATCGAGACCTCTTTCGCCAGGGCGCGCTCCAGTTCCCCGGGCACTTCGGTGTCTGCTCCGTGAGGGTGCTCGCTCAATCAAAGCCCCCTGAACAGCAAAGATCTGCCGACTCCGCGGTGACAAGCAAACCCGAATATCCCAGTGACGCCACAACCGGACCTCACAGCGGAGGGTAGAGGGTATCTGGGTAAGGGCGCCTGCGGTGCCCCGTGCAATAAGCACGAGAAGCACGCGCAAAACCCGACGCTTTACCTCCAACCCGAGCGCCATACCTTCCCCTGACGCCAAACCGACAACGAGCCCGACAAAGGAAGCACTCCCATGGCACATTCGATTCGGTCTGGGCCGCCAAGCGGGAGTGTCTGATCAACGGCGGATCTGCTGATCAAGGAGAGACGCCAAGTGAGCGAGACGACGATCGAGCACGAGTCCATCGAGGAGCCGGCCGGTGGTGCGATGCCGTCGGCCGCGTCGGACGAACAGCTCATCGCGATGCTGGTGGACCGGGCCCGCAGCGAGGGCCTGCAGCTGACCGGAGAGGGTGGGCTGTTGCAGCAGCTGACCAAGCGAGTGCCGGAGGGTGAGATCACCGACCATGTCGGCTATGAGAAGCACGATCCGGCCGGGAAGAACAATGACAACAGCCGCAACGGCACTCGTGCGAAGACCGTGCTGACCGACGTCGGTCCGGTCGAGGTCAGGTGCCCCGGGACACCGCCGACAGCTTCGAGCCGCAGATAGTCAAGAAGCGGCAGCGCCGCCTGTCCGGCGTGGACGAAATGGTGCGCCCGCTGTAGCGGCCCGACCCGGCGCGCACGCTGTTCGTCGACGACCGGCCATCCAATTGCGCGGCCGCCGCGTCCCTGGGCCTCGGCACGCTGCACTTCTCAGGGGATGCCACCGAACTCGCCAGGCATCTGCCACAGCCGTTGATCAGACACTCCCGGTCAGGGAGGTGGGGCCTTCCACAGTCGTACGGCACCGTCGAAGGTGGCGGTTGCGACGAGCCGGCCGTCGGGGCTGAATGCCACGTCCGATACGTTCGATGTGTTTCCGACCAGCTGGGCCTGCAGGTCGTGCTCGGTCGTGTCCCACAACTGCACCACCTCGCCGCCGAAAACAGCGAGTGTCGCACCACGGGGGCTGTAGGTGACTCCGACCTTCCCGGTCGTCGTCTCGCCGAGGGAGGTTTCGGAGCGGCCGCTGGGCGCTTGCCACAGTTCTACTGGCGCGGTGTCGTCGTCGCATACCGTGGCGAGGCTCTTGCCGGACGGGCTGAACGCCACGGCCAAACCGTCCTTGCAAAGGTCGAAGCGCTCGCGTGCCGTGCGCTTGGCCACATCCCACAGTTGCGCCTCGTGCCCGTCGGTGTGGCCGTACTCGTCGTTGCGGTAGCCCGCAGTGGCCAGCGTGTAGACGTCCTGGATCCGCTCCTTCGCGTGCATGCACATCCGACCCTCGCGGATACGCGAGCGAGCCCCGGACCACCGGCGGTCCGGGGCTCGCGGGCTGTTCGGGGCGGGGCTGCTACAGCTCGAACTCCAGGTGTTCCACGTCTGTGAAGCGCACCTCCTCCAGGCCGCCGGTGAACAGCCGGCAGTCCGGCCACCACTCGGTGGGCCGCCAGGCAGGGTCCAGACGAGCCATCAGCCACGGCCCCCACCCCCGGTGACGTAGCGACAGGGCCCGTGTGAGGTGCCGGTTGTCCACTCGGTGCGGGGCATGCCCGGGCCAGTGCGTCCCGTGCCGTCGGCGGCGCGGTAGAAAAGTCGAAGAAAGTCTGTCGCCGGATGTCGAGGACCTGCTTCCTGCTCCGACTGAGGGGTGACAGCGCGCCAACGGGGCACGCAGAACTGGGAGAACACCCGAGATGAAGTACGTCGCGATGATCTATGGCAACCAGGCCAAGTGGGACTCCTTCCCGGCCGAGGCATGGCCGGAGGCGATCGCCAAGCAGGACGCGTTCAACAAGAAGTACCAGGGGACTGGGGAGCTCGTCGGTGCCTACGGTCTGGCGGACGCGGCCCTCGCCCAGCTCGTGCGCCGCAAGGACGGGGCCGCGACGGTGACCGACGGCCCCTACCTGGAGACCAAGGAGTACCTCGCCAGCTTCTACCTGCTCGACTGCGAGAGCCTGGAGCGGGCACAGCAGATCGCGGCGGACATGCCCTTCGCCGACGTGGAACCGGTCGAGCTGTGGCCCGTCCTGCACGATGCCGCGGCGGACGTGTGAGCGTGGATCACCGCGCCGAGGACCTGCTGCGCGAGTTGGCGC
>NZ_JBHVFF010000202.1:0-15884 GCF_042801895.1 Streptomyces sp. NPDC057543
TCGCCGGGGTGGCGGGTCCGTCGCGGCTCCGGCAGGACCGGCCCCGGGTCGGCAGGCCCTCACAGCCGGGTCGACAGGCCCGTCACAGCGTCGGCGGGTTCAGCTCGATCGAGCGGAGCGCGGCGGCGAGGGCCGTGGCGTCGCCGACGTCCAGCGCGGTGTCGGTGAACTTGATCGTGTGATCGTCACCGTGCGCCGCCGCCCGCGCGAAGAGCTCCTCCGCCGACGCGACAGCCGGTGTGTACGGGGCCGGCCCGGCCGGGCTGTACGCGGCGGTGACCGCGGCACTCGCCGCCCAGGCGGCCCGCAGGCTCGGTGCCCACAGCGCGCGGGGGAGCGCGGGGAGCGTGCGCAGTACGGCATTGGGTGCGGTCGCGGCGTGCACCAGCATGATCGGTTCGGCGTACCCGTGCGTGGCATAGCGGTGGGTCGCGGCCCTCACCAGCTCCTCCAGCCGGGTCCGCGCCTCGTCCGGATCGTCGGTGAGCCGCTGCGGCCACGTCGGGAACCCGGTGAGCTGCGCCAGCCGGTCCCGGATGCCGCCGCTCTGCTCGGGCACCGGCGGTACGGAGTCCAGCGCGGCCGCTGCGTTCGGGGCGGGCGTCAGCCGGGTCAGCGGGGGCAGTGGTCGGTGGCGGGCGGCCCAGTAGCCGAGGCCGTGGGCCAGCTCGGTGATGCGGGGCGCGCTCGTCGCACCGGCGAGCAGGGTGCGCACGCAGTGGCCGACCCGGATCACCGGATGAGTGGCGCCCGCCGCGATGCCGGGCAGCAGCCGCGGCCACCACTCGGCCAGGACCTCCCGCCAGGGGCGCTCGGCCGTCTCCCGCTCGAAGTACCGCGTCCAGTCCGCGATCCGGCGCGGGTCGCCCAGGGCCTCGCGCCAGTTCGCCGCCGTCACCGGGGACGCGGGGTCCGGCATGTCCTCCAGGTTGTGGCTGTAGTGGTCGAGCCAACGGTGGACGGCCGGTGCCTGACCGTGCCGGCACAGCGCTTCGACGGCCATCGGGCCGTGATTGCTCAGCCAGCCGTTCCGTTCGGGGCCTGCGGCGTGAAGGCGCTCCAGCGCCTCGTCGAGGGTGCCTGTGGTGTCGTATGCGGTCTTGTCGTCGCCGCTGCCGGTCGCGTCGTGGCTGCTCGCCGCGGTGTCCATACGGTTGTCCATGCGGTCGCTCATACGGAGGCACGCTAGGCGCGGGGCCCGCGGCGCGTAACGGGCGGCGGACCTAGGCCTCGTCCGGGCCGGGCCCTAGGACTGCGGTCCCAGCCGCTTCTCGTACCAGGCCACGTCCCAGTACGCGCCGAACTTCCGGCCCACCTCGGCGTACGTACCGACGTGGCGGAAGTCGAAGCGCTCGTGCAGCCGGACCGAGGCGTCGTTGGGCTGGGTGATGCCCGCGTACGCGCGATGCAGGTCCTCGCCCGCCAGCGCCTCGAACAGGGACGAATAGAGGCGCGTGCCGATGCCGCGGCCGGTGGCCGACGGAGCGCAGTACACGCTCACCTCGACCGAGGTCGCGTACGCCGCCTTGGGGCGGAAAGCGCTGCTGGTGGCGTATCCCAGGATCGAGGCGGGGCCGACAATGCGGACATCCTGAGCAACCAGAAGACGGTGCGGGCCGTCTTCTGGGTGGGAACGAAGCCACGGCAGACGCCGTTCAGGTGTAAAGGGGTCTGTATCGAATGTGAGCGCGGTCTCACGCACGTAATGGTTGTAGATGTCCGTGAGTGCGGCCAAATCACCGTCGGTGCCCGGCCTGACCAGCACTTCTGTCCGGGTGTTCGGCATGCGATCTCCCCTCGTGGCGGCACAGGGTACTGCATGATCGCGAAAATGAATGCCAGGCTTGGGAATTCTGTCCGGATTCCAGTCGTTGATTCCATCGGATGCAGGGCACCCGAGAGGGTGTCGCGACCTACTCAGCAAGGGAGCACGCATGGCAACCCGTGCCGTCGCCCGTCGTTCGTCCGCCACCGGTGGGGCCAACCGGGCAAGCAGTGTTCGCGCCTCGGGCGGAGAGATCGCCGATCGCGACCTGGTCGGCATGTACCTGGACGAGATCGCGCGTACGCCGCTGCTAGATGCCGCGAAGGAGGTCGAGCTGTCGCAAACCGTCGAGGCGGGTGTGTACGCGCGGCAGATTCTCGATGGCGCGGTGGAGAGCGAAGCCGGCGGAGCGTCACGCGCGGAGCTGGAGGCGCTGGTCGCCGAGGGCGAGCGCGCCAAGGACATATTCATCCGTTCCAACCTCCGGCTCGTCGTTGCCGTCGCCCGCCGCTATCCGCGGGCTGGGCTGCCCCTGCTCGACCTGATCCAGGAAGGCAACGCGGGTCTGGTGCGCGCGGTCGAGAAGTTCGACTACGCCAAGGGCTTCAAGTTCTCCACGTATGCGACGTGGTGGATCCGTCAGGCCATCACCCGTTCCATTGCCGACCAGTCCCGTACGATCCGGCTCCCCGTCCACCTGGTGGAGGAGCTCGGCCGGATACGCCGGGTGCAGCGCGAATTCAACCGTGAGCACGGGCGCGAGCCGGAGCACGCGGAGATAGCCGCCGAGCTGGACTCCACGCCGGGTCGCGTGGGCGACGTCCTGGACTGGGCCCGTGACCCGGTCAGCCTCAACATGTCCGTCGACGACGAGGGTGAGACGCAGTTCGGCGATCTGCTGGAGGACACCTCCGCGGTGTCACCCGAGCAGTCGGTGATGACGCTGCTGCGCAGCGAGGAACTGGAGGATCTGATCGGCAAGCTCGACAACCGCACCGCGTCGATCATCCGTATGCGGTACGGCATCGAGGACGGCCGCGAGCGGACCCTCACGGAGGTGGGCAAGCAGCACGGCCTGACCCGTGAGCGGATCCGGCAGATCGAGAAGCATGCGCTGCTCGAACTGAAGCGAATGGCCCACGACACGGGTTTTGACGCTGCGGCGTGAGCCCCGGTCCAGTATCCTCCGAAATAGGTCGCTTCGTGTGACCCCCTGAGCTGAGTCCCGGCGCCCACCCCCCCCTGGCGCCGGGGCTCATTCTTTTTGGCACTCGTATGTTTTTCGGTGCCCGCCTGCCTTTTCTGGCGCCTGCCTTCTTGGCGCTCGCGCGCTGGCCGACGGCAGGCCGTCACCCCCCGGGCGCTGTCCGGCCTGCGATGTGTCAGCGTGCCGTCGCGCGCGCCAGGCGTGCGCCCAGGTCGCCCAGGTACTCCACCAGCTGCGGCGGCTCGTGAGCGGTGAACTCACAGTCCACCAGCGCGAGTCGGAGCGCCACCCACTCCAGCGAGTCCGACAGCACGGCCCGCAGCCGGCAGCTGTTCTCGCCGGTCGGCTCCAGCGGGCCGAACGCGGCGGGCAGACGCGCCGACACGAAGTCCGCCGGGGCTGCGAAGCCCACATCCACCGCCAGTTCCGGCTGCCGCCGGGCGATCGAGCCGGCGAGGAACTCCGCCGCGTCCCCCGTGGGCAGCTCGCGCGGTGTGAACCGGGCCCCGGTCGCGAACGGCTCGCTGACCCGGTCGACCCGGAACGTACGCCAGTCCTCGCGTCCCAGGTCGTAGGCGACGAGATACCAGCGCCACCCCGTGCTCACCAGCCGGTACGGCTCGGCCTCCCGTTTCGTCTCCGCCCCGTCGCCCGCGCGGTAGGCGAAGCGCAGCCGCTCCCGGCCGGTGACCGCCGACGCCATCACCGTCAGTGTGTGCGGATCGATCGTCGAGCCGTCGCCACGGGTCAGCGGCATCGTCGCGTTCTGCAGGGTCGAGACCCGGTACCGCAACCGCGACGGCAGTACCTGCTCCAGCTTCGCCAGAGCCCGCACGGACGCCTCGTCGACCCCCTCGATGGCGTGCCCGGCGCCCGCCCGCAGGCCCACCGCGATGGCCACCGCCTCCTCGTCGTCGAGGAGCAGCGGCGGCATGGCGGTGCCCGCGACGAGGCGGTAGCCGCCGACCGAACCGCGCGAGGCCTCGACCGGATAGCCGAGTTCGCGGAGCCGGTCGATGTCGCGACGGATGGTGCGCGGGCTGACGTCGAGCCGTTCGGCGAGCTCGCTGCCCGGCCACTCGCGAGGCGTCTGGAGGAGCGACAGCAGGTTCAGCAGTCGTGCCGGAGTGTCCGTCATGGGCCCATCCTCGTGTCCGGGTGCCGGTGTGTCCGGGTGTCGGTCGTCTCACCAGGTTGCCCATCCATTGGGTCATGATCTGTCCTAATGGCTGTTTAGCTTCTTCTCATGACTTCTTCCACATCTCTGCCGTCCACGGCATCCGGGCCCACGGTGTCCTCGGACCCGTCGGACCGGCGACGCTGGTTCGCGCTCGCCATCGTGATGACCGCGGCCTTCATGGACCTGGTCGACGTCACGATCGTCAACATCGCCGTCCCGAGCATCCAGAAGGACACCGGCGCCTCGTTCAGCTCGATCCAGTGGATCACCGCCGGATACGCCCTGGCCTTCGCGGCCGGGCTGATCACCGGCGGCCGGCTGGGCGACATCTACGGCCGCAAGCGGCTGTTCCTCATCGGCATAGGCGGTTTCACGCTGGCCTCCGCGCTCTGCGGATTTGCGATGAATCCGGAGATGCTGGTCGCCTCACGCATCCTCCAGGGCGGCACCGCCGCGCTGATGGTTCCGCAGGTGCTGTCGATCGTGCACGCCACCTTCCCGGCGCACGAGCGCGGCAAGGTCTTCGGTCTCTTCGGCGCGATCGTCGGCCTCGGCGCCGTGATGGGACCGCTGCTGGGGGCGCTGCTCACCGAGTGGAACATCGCCGGTCTCGAATGGCGGCCGATCTTCCTGATCAACCTGCCGGTCGGCCTCGCCGGCCTCGTCCTGGGCCGGAAGTTCATCACCGAATCCAAGGCCCCGAAGGCGCTCCGGCTCGACCTGATCGGCGTCGCGCTGGTGACGCTGGGGATGCTGATGCTGATCTACCCGCTGACCCGTGGGCGCGAGCTGGGCTGGCCGCTGTGGGGCTATGCGTCGATGATCGGCAGCCTGCTGGTGTTCCTGGTCCTGGTGGTGTTCGAGCGCGAGAAGGCGCGCAAGGACGGTTCGCCGCTCGTGGAACTGTCGCTGTTCCGGGTCAAGAGCTTCGCGGCGGGCATCGCCGTGCAGCTGGCCTTCGGCATCGGCCTCGGCATCTTCTTCCTGGTCTGGACGCTCTACATGCAGAAGGGCCTCGGCTGGAGCGCGCTGCGGGCCGGTACGACCGGTATCCCGTTCTCGATCGCCGTCTCGTTCGCCGCCGGGATCTCCGTACAGAAGCTGGTGCCCCGCTTCGGCCGCAAGGTGCTTCAGACCGGCGCGCTGCTGATGATCGTCGGCCTCCTCCTCTACATCTGGGAGTCCGACCGGTACGGCATGGGCATCGCGTCCTGGCAGATGGCGCTGCCGCTGGTGGTCATGGGCGTCGGCATGGGCCTGATCGTGGCCCCGCTGACGGACATGGTGCTGTCCGAGGTGCCCAAGGAACACTCCGGTTCGGCCTCCGGGCTGATCAACACCGTGCAGCAGATGGGCAACGCACTCGGGCTCGGACTGGTCTCGGTCGTCTTCTTCAGCTCGATCGGGGACCGGCTGACGCCGCAGCAGGTGGGCCCGGCATTCGCGGAGGGGTTCCAGCACTCGCTGTGGTGGGTGGCCGGGGTGCTCGCGGTGATCTTCCTGGTGATGTTCGCGATGCCCGCCCGGCCGCGGCGGCACGCGGAGGGCGACGGCGAGGGCGCGGACACCACGGACGAAGCCGTGGACCACGGGAATCAGGACGACGCGGCCCCGGACACCCTGGCCGGGTCCGTGCACGCAGTGAACAAGCCCGAGCTCGGCAAGGAGCCCGCCTTCACTCCCTGATGATCCGACGATGCTCCGACGTGGAGAAGGGCGACGGTGCTCGCACCCCTTCGGGGATGCGGGCACCGTCGCCCTTCTCGCCGCTCCCCGCCCGGGTCGCCTCGGGTCAGCAGATGCGTGTACGGCTCTCCATGGCTCCGCGTGCGGAGTCCTCGTCGCCGTACACCTCGCACATGTGGCGGCCGTCCGGCGTGGCCGTGTGCTCGACCTCCCACAGGCTCGACTCGCTGCCGTCGAGGAGCAGGAAGGCGTGCTCGTACAGGGTGAATCCGGCGTCCCGCCCGTCCACCCGGCACTGCCGGCCGAAGACCTGGGTGATGTGGTGGGCGAACGCGGCGCGCAGCAGCCGGGCGGTCTCCTCGCCGGGGCAGTCGCTGTTCTCCGCGCGGCGCAGGACGCGGCGGGCATGGTCGGCGGAGTTGTCCGGGGCGTACATCCGGGGGAGCGGGACCGGGGGAGCCGCCATCAGGACCGTGAGTACCTCCAGCTCGGCCTGCGGCCCTTCCTCCCCGAACGCCAGGACGTCACCGAAGCCTCCGGTCAGCCGCGCGGCGGCGATATGGGCATCGGCCTCGTCGTCGTACAACTCGTGGTGCCGGAGGTCGGGCTCCGACCGGGAGCACGGGTCCATCGGGCTCCGCGGACCGCCGTGCACCAGCTCCCACAGGGTGAGGGGGTTGCCGTCGGACAGCAGATACGTGTGCCGGTAGGTCTCGCGGTGGAGTACGGAACTGTGGTGCGAGGAGTGCAGGGAACTGCTGTGGGCGAGTGCGGTACCGAGTCTCTCGACCGTGCTGTCGGGCAGATCGAAAGAGTTGAGTGCCCGTCGCAGGAGTCGCTCGAGGTGCTGCTCGGTTGTCTCGTACGGATCGCTCAAGGTGCTGTCTCCAGGCCGTCGCCGCGTGTTACTTGGTGCGTGCTTAACGTAGTCCCTGGGTCTGACATCGTGACCGGGGTTCAGGAAAACGTATGGAGCACGCAGATGGTTCCTGGCGGTTCGTCCGAACTTTCTTACCCGGCAGGCGAGTCGGGGCCCGGGCGGCTTTGCGGCAAGGGTCATGACGGGGACGGGCTTGCGCCGTAGAGATCACTGTACGCGGGGTAGCTGCCCCCGTCGGGGCGGCTGTTGACGCTCTGAGCTGCCCGGACGGCCTTCACGATGGCACGGGTCAGCGCGTCCGCGCCGGCCGCCAGGAGATCGTTGAGCGCGATCGGGTTCTGCGGATCCAGTGACCGGGCACCGATGGCCAGCGCGAAAACGGTGTCCCCATCGGTCAGCAGATGTACGGGGCGGACGGCGCGCGCCAGTCCGTCGTGCGCCGTACCCGCGAGCTTCTGCGCCTGGGCCCGGGTGAGGTCGGCGTCCGTGGCGACGACCGCGAGCGTGGTGTTGAGCGGGGGCCGCGCGTTCGCCTCCTGGGCCTCGGTCAGGCGCTGCCGCGCCGCACGGTGGACCTCGGGCGCGGGGTGCACCGGAGGTTCGGCGGCGCCGTACTCCCCGTACAGCACTCCGGTACGCGGATCGATCACCGAACCCGCCGCGTTCACCACGACGAGCGCGCCCACCGTGATCCCGGACGCCAGACGCACGCTCGCCGTGCCGACCCCGCCCTTGAGCTGCCCGGCGACCGCACCCGTACCGGCGCCGACATTCCCCTCGACGACCGGCGCCCCGGTCTTCGTACCCGCCGCGTCCACCACTGCCGCGCGGCCGGTCGACGCGTCCGGGCGGGCCCGCCAGTTGCCGCCCCGCCCCAGGTCGAAGATGCACGCGGCCGGGACCACCGGCACCACTTGCGCCGGATCGGGCCCGACCCGCACCCCGCGACCCTGTTCCTCCAGCCAGGCCATCACACCGGAGGCCGCGTCCAGGCCGTACGCGCTGCCGCCGGTCAGGACCAGGGCATCGATGCGCTGCACCAGATTGCGCGGATCGAGCGCGTCCGTCTCCCGGGTGCCGGGGCCGCCACCGCGTACGTCGACGGCCGCGATCGCACCGCCCTCGGGGGAGAGGACGACGGTGGTGCCGCTCAGCGCGCCCGCACCCGGCACCTGCGCATGGCCGACGCGCAGCCCGGCCACATCGGTGAGCGCGTCGAGCGGCCCGGCTGACAGAGGTGACGTGCACTGCGCGGCGAAGAGGCCGGTCGGCTTGTGCGGTTCTTCCGTCATCACGCGCTCCTCACAGGATTCATCACTGGCAACTCACCACTCGCCGTCCGCGGGGGCGCCGCACCACATCCGTGTGCTCGCCCCGCCACCGTGGGCCGCCGGGACAGCGGTACCCCCACGGCCACGGTCGCCGCAGCCACCAGGCCGGCCGCGAACACGGCCCACTCCCCGGCGAAGGTACAGGCCAGGATCACCAGCGCGGCCACGGGGAGGGGCAGTTGCTCCGCGAGATCGCGCTTGAAGCGGCGGGCGTGCGTCGCCCCACACCGTCAGCAGGAAGAGCGCGGAGGGCACGGTCAATGCGGCGGCGGCCACCGTCGTTGACACATGGGCCTGGCCCACGGCCTCCTCCATCGATGCGTCACCTGACAGGCGCTGCGGGCCCGCGCAGGTTCTGCGAGCCGGTCGGGCGAACGGGCTCACCCTGCCGAGCTGTAAAACAGGACCAATCACCCGATAAGCCCCTACGGTGACGGGGTGACCCAGCCACCAGAAGCCTCTGCCGCAGCCGCGCAGCCCGCCCCCGGTGGCGGGCACACTGGCATCTCCGAAGCGCCCGGCACCCCACAGCCCCCCGGGAGTCCCGGACACCGGGCCGCCGCGCCCCGGTCCGTCACCGCCCGTGCGACCGCGGCCGGGATCATCGTCTCCGCCCTGCTCATCCTCGCGATCGTGTTCGGCAGCCGGCTTCTGGAGAACTTCGACTCCGCCCTTCTCCCGTACGCCGTCGCCACTGTCTTCCTCGCCTTCGGCATCGCCTACCGATACACCGTCTGGGTCTCCGCGCCAGGTGCCCGGCGGCTGTTCAAACAGGGGTGGCGGAGCTTCTTCTCCCTGGCCAACTTCCGCAAGGCCCCCACCGCCCTGCCCCGGATGATCGCCACCTATCTGGGCTTCCAGAAATTCCTCGGTGCGCGCTCCCGTGCCCGCTGGGCCGCCCACCAACTGATCTTCTGGGGCTGCGTCCTCGCCTCCCTGATCACCTTCCCGCTGACGTGGGGCTGGTTCACCTTCACCTCCGGTTCCGGCTCGGGCCCGGGCTACGCGATGCGCATCTGGGGCTTCGAGATCGTTGGATTCGACTCCCTCGACATTCTCGGCTGGCTGATGTTTCACGGCCTGGACATCGCCGCCGTTCTCGTCATCCCCGGCGCTTCGTACTTCCTCTGGCGGCGGATGAAGGACCGCGGCGCCATCACCGGCCAGCGCTTCGCCTACGACCTGGTGCCGCTGATCGCCCTGATCGTCATCTCCGTGACCGGGTTGCTGCTCACTTTCTCGTCGATCTTCCTGCACGGCGGCGGATACGAATTCCTGGCGATCCTCCACATGGTGTCGGTGGTCTTCACCCTCATCTACATCCCGTTCGGGAAGTTCTTCCACATCGTCCAGCGCCCGGCCGCGGTCGGTATGCAGCTGTTCAAATACACCGCCCGGCAGGACCAGGAGGTCTTCGGCTGCCGCCGCTGCGAGGAACCCATCGACACCGCGCCGTATGTCGAGAACCTCCGCGGCACCATGCGTGATCTCAGTCTCGACTTCGACGAGTGGGCCGAATACTGCCCGCGCTGCAAGCGGGTGCTGCGCGGCAGCGCCTATCTCTCCCAGGTGAAGAAAGGCTTCCAGTGACCCCGGATGCGCGAGCGGCCGCCCCCCGTACGGTCGTCCCTCTCGACCCCTCCCTCGCGCCGCCCGGTACCCGGGGCTTCCGGGACGCGGGCGGTATCCCCGCCGACCGGTGGCGCGCCGACCAGGACGGCGAGACGCTCGTCCCCACCCATTGCTGTTTCTGCGGGGTCCAGTGCGGGATGTATCTGCGCGTCGACCGGGGAGGCAAGGTCTTCGGCGTCGAACCCCGCAACCACGACATCAACCGGATGCGGCTGTGCCCCAAGGGCATCAACGCGTATCAGCAGGTCAACCACCCCGACCGGCTCACCGCCCCGCTCCTGCGCCGCTCCCGGGACGAGGACTTCCGCGAGGTCTCCTGGGACGAGGCACTCGACTTCACCGTCTCCGAGATCAACCGCATCCAGCAGCGCTACGGGAACGACGCCTTCGGGCTCCTCGGCGGCGCCAGTCTCTTCACCGAAAAGACCTATCTGGTCGGCAAGTTCGCCCGGGTCGCCCTCAAGTCCCGGCATGTCGACTACAACGGCCGGCTCTGCATGGTCAGCGCCGCAGGCGCCAACAAACTCGCTTTCGGTATCGACCGGGCGGGCAACCCCTTCTCCGACATCCTGCTCACCGACTGTCTGCTCATCGCGGGCTCCAACGTCGGTGAGTGCTTCCCCGTGATGACCCAGTACGTGTGGGGGGCCCGGGACCGCGGTGCGAGCCTGATCGTCGTCGATCCCCGGGAAACCGCGATCGCCCGAACCGCCGACATCCATGTCGCGCTCAGGCCCGGCACCGACTCGGCCTTCTTCAACTCCGTGCTGAACGTGGTCATCGAGGAGAGACTGACCGACGAGGCCCATCTCGCTGCCCACACCACCGGCTGGGCGGAAGTGAAGGCCAAAGCCCGCACGTACCCGCCGTCCCGGGCCGCCGAGATCTGTGGGGTCCCCGCCCAGCAGATCGTTCAGGTCGCCCGCGCCTTCGCCCGCGCCCCCAAGGCCATGGCCTGGCACGCCCGCGGTATCGAACACCACTCGCAGGGTGTCGAGAACTGCCTCAGCGTGATCAACCTCTGCGCCGCCACCGGCCACATCGGCAAGCCCGGCGCCGGCTACGGCACCCTCACCGGCCAGGGCAACGGACAGGGCGGCCGTGAACACGGTCAGAAATCCGACCTCCTTCCCGGCGGCCGCTCGATCACGAACGAGGAGCATCGCAGACAGATCTGCGAGATCTGGGGGATCGAGGAGTCCGAACTCCCGCCCGCCGGCACCTCGATGATGGAAATGGTCTGGCAGATGCAGCGCCGTGAGATCCGCGGACTGATCGGCATCTGCAACAACCCCTTCGTCTCCCTGCCCAACTACAAGGTGGTCAAGGAGGGGTACGACGCCACAGAGTTCCATGCCCAATTCGACTTCTTCCTTTCCGAGACCGCTGCCAACGCACATGTCGTCTTCCCCGTCACCACCTGGGCCGAGGACGAGGGGGTGATGGCCAACGCCGAGGCCCGGGTGGTCAAGCACAACAAGGCCCAGGACCCGCCCCCCGGCGTACGGACCGACACCTGGGTGATGCGCGAACTCGCCAGGCGCCTCGGCGCGGGCGACAAATTCGCCTTCGCCGATTCCCGCGAGGTCTTCGACGAACTGCGGACCGCCTCCGCCGGAACCGTCAACGACTACTACGGCATCACCTACGAACGGCTGGAGGAGACCGGCGGGATCGCCTGGCCCTGCCCCTCCACCGACCACCCCGGCACCCCCCGGCTCTTCGAGGACGGGAAGACCTACCACCCCGATGGCAAGATCCATCTGCAGGTCGTCGACTGGCACCCGCCGATGGACCCGTACGACGACGAGCACCCCATGTCGCTCACCACCGGCCGCACCGTCGCCCACTTCCTGTCCGGCAATCAGACCCGCCGACTGGGCGCCCTCGTCGAACAGACTCCGCGCCCCTGGGCCGAGCTCCACCCCTCCCACGGTTTCCGCAACGGTGAACCGGTCCGCGTCGTGACCCGGCGCGGCAGCGAGGTCTTCCCCGCCCTGGTCACCGAGGCGATCCGCCCCGACACCGTCTTCATCCCGTACCACTGGCCCGTGCCCACCTCGGCCAACGCCCTCACCATCGATGCCCTCGACCCCCGCTCCAAGATTCCCGAGTACAAGGTGTGCGCCTGTCGTATCGAGCACGCGGACAGGATCGACGAGGTCCCGGCGCCTCCCGTCGCGCCCGGCCATGTCGCCTACCCGGAGACCCAGGTCTCCCGTACCGACCCGCTGCCGCCCACGTCCCCGCAGGGCCGTGGCACCTCGGAGAGGGGCTGATCCCCGCATGATGGGCAGAACGATCTTCATCGATCCGGGGCGCTGCATCGGCTGCCAGGCATGTGTCTCCGCCTGCCGGGAATGCGACTCGCACCGCGGTAGATCGATGATCCACCTCGACTACACCGACGAGGGCCGGTCCGTCGCCTCCCTTCCCACGGTCTGCATGCACTGCGAGGACCCGGTCGCCCCGTGCGCCGAGGTCTGCCCCGCCGACGCGATTCCGGTGACCGCCGACGGTGTGGTGCAGCAGGCCGACACCACCCGCTGCATCGGCTGCGCCAACTGCGTCAACGCCTGTCCCTTCGGTGTCCCGAAGATCGATCTGCAGGCGAAGCTGCAGATGAAGTGCAACCTCTGCTACGACCGCACCGCCTATGGCCTCGCCCCCATGTGCGCGACCGTCTGCCCGACAGGAGCGCTGTTCTACGGAACCGTCGAGGAACTCCAGGCCGAGCGCCCGGGCGTCCAGGTCGCCGACACCTTCGTCTTCGGTCACAGCGAGGTCCGCACCGGTGTGGCCATGGTCGTCCCGGCCGACAAGGTCCAATGGCCGGTGCCCGGTGGCCTTCCCGTCGTCGAGATCAACGGGAAGGACGTCCGCCGATGAGCGTCACCGACCAGCCGTCCTCCGGGGACCCGCGCGAAGCCCTGCACGACCGGATCGCCGCCGACTCCCTCACCACCCGGCGCGACTACCTACGGATCGTCGCGACCGTGTCGGGCGGCCTCGCCGTCGGCGGTCTCGGCGTGGCCGGCGGAATCCTTCCGCGCCACGGCGAACCCGACGACGGCAAGACACCCGCGCCGAAGAAGATCACCACTCAGCTCCTTCCCGGCGAGTCCATGGCTTTCCACTACCCGGACGAAGAGGACCGGGCGGTCGCCGTCCGGCTCGACGACGGCACCCTCGTCGGCTACTCCGCGATCTGTACCCATCTCGCCTGCGCCGTGCTCTGGCGCAAGGACCGCGGCTCGCAGGGCGAGCTGTACTGCCCCTGCCACGAGGGCGTCTTTGACGCCCGCACCGGCGAGGTCACCGCTGGGCCGCCGCCCCGCGCACTGCCCAAGGTGGTGCTCACGGAGCAGGCCGACGGCAGCATCTGGGCGGTCGGTACGACCCGCTCGGGCGAGAGCATCGAACACGGACTGTGCCGTCAGCTCAGCGCCGACCGCCCGGACCTCGCGTCCCGCATCGGCTGCCCCGCGGTCAAGGACGGAGGTGCGGAGGCGCCCATGGCCGACGCGTCGGGGACAGCCGCCGCCAACGCACCGGGGCCGCCATTGGTCGACGCACCGGGGTCGCCCGTCGTCGTCGACGGAACAGGAACGGTCGGGGTGAACGGGCCCGGTGCTGACCGCCAACGAGGCAGGGCGTCCCGTACCCGGGCCGCTGAGGCCGAGGCCACCGGCAGGCGGACATGACCGACGCCCAGAAGCCCCGGAGCCAGGGGTCCACAGAACACCCGGGGGAGTACCCGGAGTACCACGCGGGCAGTGCCCGCCCCGAGCTCAACCGCCCCGTCCACGAGCGCTATCCGCAGATCCGTCCCACCAGCGGCTACGGCGATCCCCGGATCCGCCACACCGGTCCCGGCCCGGGCGCGGGGACCGACCAGGAGCCCGAACGCTCCTCGAAACTGACGGCCCGGCTGGCCCTGGCCATGACCGTCGTCATCGGACAGCTCTGGGGCCTGACCGTCATCGTCGACGCGTGGATGGAGGGCAACACCGGCACGGCCTGGTGGGGCGCCGGTTTCCTCTGTCTGTCGTTCCTCGTCGTCCTCGGGTTGTGGCTGCTCGACCCGAAGGACCGCTGACGACCGCCGGACCGCTGACGACCGCCGTACCGCGGACCAGCGCCGTACCCTGGATGCATGAGCACCGCCCCCGCCCCCGGCCCGCGCGATTCGAAGCCGTCCCAGCCGGAACAGCCGAAACCCGCTCCGGCTCTGATCTTCGACGATCCGCTGGACCAGCAGTCCGCGGACGATACGGACCGAGGGTGGGGCGAGCGGGCCCCGGCCGGCGGCAGCGCCGCCGATCTGGCGCGCTTCCTCGACGAGAAGCCGCCCCACCACATCTGAGCCCCCGCTCCGTGGTGGTCCGACGACGCTGCTGTCGGTTCTCCCGCGCACCGAACCCCACAGGATCCGGTTACTGACCGCCCATCAGTACGCATCAGCACAGGGTCACCGCCAGCCTGCCGGAGATGGCCGCTCCGGCCAGCGACGCGGCCGTGCCCCGTGGTACGGACAGCACGATCAACGCACCGTCCTCTGCGGAACCTTCGGCCGGAGCCTGCGGTACGTCCGCCACCCGCGCGCCCTTCGCCAGCACCCGGGCATCGGATCCGGTTCTCTCGGCGGCGATGACGTCGACGCGGTCACCCGGCCGTAACAGCCGCACCGTCCCCGCATCCGCGATCCGGACCGGTGCGGACACCAACGGTGCCGTCCCCCGCGCCCGCTCCGGCGCCGCTCCGGCCGCGCCCCCTGCCTCCGCACCATGCCCGGAATCGCCCCCCACGCCGCTCCCGCCCAGCCCCGTCGCGGCCAGCGCTGCAGCCGTCAGGGCCAGTCCGGCGGCCATGGTGTGGCGTTGCCGCCACAGTGCCCGCCGCAGTCGGTGCCCACCGCCTCCGCCCACCCGCAACGGTTCGAACGCAGGCACACCACACGGCGGGGGAGCCGACGCCGGAGGCCCTGGAGCCGTCGTCGCAGCGGACCGTCCGGAGCGTGACGGGAACGGCAGGGACGACGGGGACGACGGGGACGACGAGGGCGACGGGGACGACTGCGACGACGGGAACATGGTCAACACCACCTGGCGTGAAGAGTTTTGGACGAACACCCCTCACGATCCACCGTCCGCGTTTTTCCCGCCGAAGCCTGTGGACAGCCCCAGCGTTGTGGACAACTTCGTCACCCGGCCGCCTCCTGGCCCCGGCTGCCCCGGCTAAGGAAGTTCGATCCCCGTCTCCAGCCCGTCCAGCGCACGCGAGCACGGGCAGTCGCGGTCCGCCTCCGCGGGCAGCGCGGCCACCATGTCGAAGAGCACTGCGCGCAGCCGGTCCACATTGGCGGCGAACACCTTCAGCACATCGCCGTGCGAGACGCCCTCCCCGGCTTCCGCGCCGGCGTCCAGGTCCGTCACCAGCGTCATCGTCGTGTAGCAGAGGCCCAGTTCACGGGCGAGGATCGCCTCCGGGTGCCCCGTCATCCCGACCACAGACCAGCCCATTGCCGCGTGCCAGCGCGATTCCGCCCTCGTCGAGAAGCGCGGCCCCTCGACGACCACCAGCGTCCCCCCGTCCACCGGTTCCCAGTGCTTCGCGCGAGCCGCCGTCAGCGCCACCCTGCGCCCCTCGGGGCAGTACGGGTCGGCGAAGCCCAGATGCAGGACATTCGGCTCCGCGCCATCGGCCCGGATCTCCCCGTCGTAGAACGTCTGCGTACGAGCCTTGGTGCGGTCCACCATCTGGTCGGGTACGACCAGCGTGCCCGGTCCGTACTCCGGACGCAGTCCGCCCACCGCGCACGGGCCGAGCACCTGGCGTACGCCGACGGAACGCAGCGCCCACATGTTGGCCCGGTAGTTGATGCGGTGCGGCGGCAGATGGTGGCCGCGTCCGTGGCGGGGAAGGAAGGCGACCCGGCGGCCGCCGACCTCGCCGAGGAAGAGGGAGTCGCTCGGCTGTCCGTACGGGGTGTCCACACGCACCTCCGTGACGTCCTCCAGGAAGGAGTACAAGCCCGAGCCGCCGATGACACCGATCTCTGCGTTCGCCATGCGATCACATTAGCGGCGCGGAAAAACGCCGGGGACCCCCCCCCACAGGAGGGGCCGCGGCCCCGGGGGGGGGGGGGGGGATTTAACAAAAAACAGCCCCACCCCCAATGCGAGCAAGAGGGTTTGCGGATG
>NZ_JBHVFF010000203.1:0-15738 GCF_042801895.1 Streptomyces sp. NPDC057543
ACGAGATACGCGCCGACCTCCATCTCGGTCTGCTCCAACTCGCCTGCAGCATCATCTGCTTGAGACGACTCCGAACCGCATTCTGAAACGATCAGCTATGCGGTCCCTGTCAGGCCTCCCGGATCGGAACCTGAGCCGGCCGGAGTCCGACCGCAGCGGTGATGATCACGGAGCTGCGTGGAGACTCGGCGCCGAAGACCGCGCCGTGCGGGTCGTACAACAGGGCCGAGCGTTGATCACCCTCTACGGCCTGGCCGATGGTTCCGCCACCGTGCATGCTCGCTCAGCAAGGGGCACAACAGTGCAGCTGGCCAGGTCCGTGACCTCTGCCGGTGGTCTGTGTGGCCGGGGCGGGCTGGGCGTGGAAACCATGGCGTTGCCTTGCGAGGTGGACGCGACTCTTTTGCCAGCATGCTCGTTCGGTGCCTCCGGCGGCGAGCGTACAGCGGGCGGCCGAAGCGGGAAGCCACTGTGTTGTTCCTCCGCCCATGCGCTGAGCAGGCATAAGAGGCCTCGTCTCGGAGAGAGCGTTCTCCGTCCTCCGTGCCGCGGCCGGACACGGGCCGATGCTCCCACTTTGGCGCCGTCTCCCGCCTTGAGCCTCGAGAGTAACCGGGCGGAAGACGGATCGGCCCGCCGATGCTTCACGCCGGTCAAGCCGCCGCCTTGCGCATACCTCACCGACCACAACTACTGACCAGGCCGCCCCGTCAGGCAATTGCCTCGACATCACTCAATCAAGCTCAGTAGCAGTCACAGCCCCGCCGCCGCACTCCGTGCACCGAGGGGGTCTCGCGATGTTCGTACCCAGGTGCCCGTTCGACTGCCCATGGGAACAGGCAGCGCCGGCGCGGGGTGACACCCGCGAAGGAGCCGTTCGCTCCGTCAGGCGGACCGATCTGGCTCGCGCTCCGAATAACGCAGCGCAGCTACTCGGGCTGAAGTGGTATGTACCATGTCCGCATCGCATCGCAGCTAATCGACGTCGACGACATCTGGCCAGGTCAAGGACAACATCACGCCTGCCGGCTCGCCGAGCGAGAAGCGTGAGCGTCAGTACGAGCAGGTGAACGTTAGTACGAGCACAGGAGGGCGCCGAGGAAAGGGGTGAGTCCACAAAGTGAGCGAAGGAAATTGCCGCGCGCACCGTGAACAAGGAGCAGGCGCGCTCGGGCGAGTCGAAGACCTCCAGCAAGGTCTCCGCTCAAAACAGGAAGTCCGCCTCAACGTGGTGGCGAACAGTCCCACAGCGGATCGCAAGGACCGACGAAGGATCAGCTGTACGAGGAGGCGAAGAATCGCAACATCGACGGCGGCCTCTCCTCGATGAACAAGCAGCTTCGGAACGCCCTGGGCCGCTGATACATCATTGCGCGGTTCAGCCGGCGCCGGGCAGCTTTACGTGGACGGTGCCGTCGCTGTCCACGCTCACCTGGAAGGACGGCTGCGGTGCGGTGGCCGGCCCGCGTACGTTCGCTCCGTCCGACAGCCGGAAGACACTGCCGTGCCAGGGGCATTCCACGCAGCCGTCGGCGATCTTCCCGTCCGACAGGGGCCCTGACAGGTGGCTGCACCGCTCCGCGAGGACATGAATGTGGCCGCCCGGCTGACGGAACACCAGCAAAGGCACCTCGCCCAACTCCCGCCGCACGGCCTCGCCGACTGGGAAGTCCTCCACTCTGCCGACCGGGTGCCAACCCTCTTCCAACAGATGCGGGACCGCTGCCGTCTTGTTGGCGCCTGCGGCCTGGCGATAGGCGAGGTGGCCACCAAGCATCCCGCCAGTGCCGGCCATACACAGCCCCGCAAAGCCGAGCGCCTTGCCCAATGCTGTATGGCCACGGCCGCGATGCACCCAGGATCCCGCGTAGAGTCCGATGGCCGCAGCGATCGACGTCGCGTGCACCAGTCCGGTACGCATCTGGTCCTCGTGCTGCTCAGCCCAGTCCACCCAGCCGGCCAACGCGGCCGGCGCGGCCCCCAGGAGGCCCACACCCACCAAGATGCGGGCACTGCGCCGGGTGCCGGGCACGACGTCCAGCACTGCGGCGGAAAACCACGCGCCCATCGGAACCTGCACCAGCGCGGGATGCAGGGGATGGCCGATCGGCAGACCGTGCAGCACACCCGCTGAAAGCCGCATGATGAGCGGTTTGCCATGTGCGGCCGATTCCCAAACAGGAGTCGGCTCCGTTCCACTCTGGTGGCTGCAGGAGTCTCGGGCGGGATGTCATCATGCCTGTGGGGCATACCGGTGCCTCCACTCACTCCTCTTCTTCGTATCCTTGCTCTTCCCAGTCGACTACTGCTCGCTAAAGCCAGATGGTTCTCGACGACGGAAGCGTGTCCCCGTAAGCACTGGCCGTCGCCAGTGTGTTCTGAGCCTCGGCGGGTTACCCAAGCGTTCTCGTTCTGGACTGCGCGGAGCCCGAAGCCCTGGCGAGGTTCTACGCGTCACTGCTCGATGCGGAAATCCAGGTGGTGAGCGATCCTGATTTTGTGGAACTTGTCGGCAACAAGGCGTGCACCTGGTAATCCGCCGGGACCACGGCTACGACCCTCCCGGCCGGCTGCGGCCGGATGACGCCCGGTCGGCGCATCTTCGGATACTCGTCGCACACGGTGATCCGGACGAGGCGGAACGAGAATGGGTGAGCCTCGGGGCAATGCCGATGGAGGCGAAGGCCGGCGGTGCGCTGCGCGGCGTTCGCTTTCGCCGAACTCGCCCGGCACTCCTTCCCCCTCGCGGTGCCCCCACGGAACGAGCCGACGGGCCGAGGAGAGGAAGGACCATGAAGCTGCCGGAGACCCGGGGTGAGGTGTCTGCCGCTCTGATCGAGGCGCTCGGCCGGGAACCGGGTCGGCGCAGCCTGCCGGACACGTCCCTGGTAGCGGGTGCCGACCCGTACGGCGATGACCTGCAGCTCGCCCTGTATGTCTGCTACGAGTTGCACTACCGAGGCTTCGACGGTGTGGACGGCGTCTGGGAGTGGGATCCGGAACTGCTCAGGGTGCGCGCCGCGCTGGAGCGGGAGTTCATGGAGGCTCTGCGTGCTGACGTGCCGGTGGCCGAGGACGTCGGCAGCGCCCTGGGCGAACTCGTTCTGGAGCCGGTGGACGCCGATGGTGTGTCGTACTTCCTGCGGGACGAGGGCGACCTGTGGCAGCTGCGCGAGTACGCCGCCCACCGCTCGCTCTACCACCTCAAGGAGGCCGATCCGCACGTGTGGGTGATCCCGCGCCTGACGGGCCGGGCCAAGGCAGGAATGGCCGCTGTGGAGTACGACGAATTCGGAGCGGGACGGGCAGAACAGGTCCACTCGAAGCTGTTCGCCGATCTGATGGCGGACCTCAACCTGGACACCTCGTATGGGCGCTACCTCGACGCCGGCTCTCGGCAGATGCTCGCGACCGTCAACCTCATGTCGCTCTTTGGACTCCACCGCTCACACCGTGGTGCGCTGATCGGTCACTTCGCCTCGGTGGAGACCACATCGCCACCGGGGTCGCGGCGCCTCGCTCAGGCATTGAAGCAGGCCGGTGCCGGGCCTGCGGCCATCCGCTTCTACGCGGAGCATGTGGAGGCCGATGCCGTGCATGAGCAGCTCGTACGGCATGAGGTCGTCGCCGGCCTGCTCCAGGAGGAGCCGGATCTGGCACCGGACGTCGCGTTTGGTATCGCGGCCACCGGATGGTTGGAAGACCGGTTCGGGGAGCAGTTGCTCGGCGCCTGGCGGAGCGGCGAGTCCTCACTCCGTGTGCCGCTCTGAGGTCGGCGGTGGGTTTTTCGGCTTCTTCCGGCCGCGGTGGCTCGTGTCGCACCAAGGGAAGATGAGGCTTCGTCGGCAGGTACACAGTGCGACGACAGGCCGGTCCGAGCGGGCAATGGTGCCGTCCTTCTGGACCACTTCGACGGGGCCCTCCACGAGCATGGGTCCGCCCGGCTCCTGCATGACGCGCCGTGCAGGCGCCCGAGGGGCCGCTTCGGGTTCAGTGCGGTCGTTCTGCACGGATCACCACCAGTTCCTCTTTGTCCTGGCCGGGCTCGATCAGGCCCTGGGTCTCCAGCCAGCCGGCCCGTTCACGCAGGACAGGCCCGAATGGAACTGACCGGCGGTCGGTCACGGTGGCGTCCAGTCCGGCTTCAGCCAGCCGCGCTGCGGTCGTCGCCGGGCCGCTCAGCGCGGAGTGGACCGCGAGCAGCACGCCCCCGGGGCGCAGCAGAGCGGGGACCTTGGCACAGAGCCGGTCGAGCACCGCCCGGCCGTCGATCCCCGCCTCCCAGGCCCGAGCAATACCGCGACGGGGCATGCGGACGTTTGCGGACGGTACGTACGGCGGGTTCGCCAGCACCAGGTCGAATCTCAAGCCGGTCACAGGCTCCGTCAAGTCGCCGCGGCTGGTCCGGATCACCCGTGCATACCCGGACAGCAGTGCGTTAAGTCGTGTCGTGAGCACCGCCGCGGCCGACGTGTCGATGGCGGTCACGCGGGCGGCGCCGTAGCGGGCGGCGGCGATCGCCACTGCGCCGGTACCGGTACCCACGTCGAGTACCTCCGCTCCGGGTGACAGATGTTCGCGCCGCAGAGCGGATACCAGCATGGCTGTGTCTTCCTGTGGCGCGTAGACACCCGGAGGCTGGAGGAACTTCAATGTCGCGACCGACTTTCAGAGATCACGCAGGGCGGGCAGCCTCCCAGTTCGTGCGGCCGGACGACATCGCGGATTTGATCCCGTGCGGTGACGACGTCGGCATCTTTGTCGAGGCGGTGCGTGCCGAGGCGGGCTTCACGGAGATCGCCCTGGTTCAGGTCGGCGGTGACCACCAGCAGCTCTCTCTCGACTGGGCGGAGAAGTCCCTGCGTGCCCACCACGTGCTCGTTGAGGTTCTCGTCGGAGCCGAGACCGAGCCGGAGCCGCCCCGGGCACAACTGCTGCATCGTCATGGCCTTCTGAGCGACCACCGCAAGGTGGTAACGCACGGTGGGGCGCGTCACGACACCACTCGGCTCAAGGAGGTAACCCCAAGTCGATACGGCGGCACTTTCCTCAATGGGATGCAGGACGAAAACCAGGTGAGGCAATCAGCCTCGGCGACCCGGCGATGCAATCGCCCGAAACCGCCGAACGTCAGCGAACTTTCACCGAGCAGCGAAACCTCACGCCTGGTGCCGGCCCGCCAGGCCAGCACCAAGCCGCGCCCCGGCGGCCGTGAAACCCGGATGAGGTCGCCCCGGGTACGTGGCCCACAATGCAGGTCCTACCGTCCGGACTTCTTCAGCCGCTCAGCCGCCTTTGCCGCGGTCTCCTGGGCCTTGCCCGTCAGTTGCTCGCCGCGGCCCTCTGCCTGCCTGCCCTTGTTGTCCGTAGCACCGCCGACGGTTTCCTTCAGCTTGCCCTTGACCTGCTTGGCCTTCGCCTTTGCCTTACCCATGACGTTTGTGCCCTTCACTGGGGGATGACGTATCCACCTTGCGCCGATCACTCTGAGGCCGCAATCGGTGAGGTGTCGCGCTCACGCCGCGTCTGGCTGAGGTTCGCTGGGGCCTGGACGGACGGCCGTCGTGTGGCACCGGATCCGGCCACTGGGGATTGGCCCGGACCCCCTCACGGGAAGGTTCTGTGTGGTCATCACTCTCGCCCCTTCTCACGTCGCTGCTTCGCACCATCCCAGCGGACCGACCGCAAGTTGGGCGAGGTCGCCTCGGAAGTGGTCCGCGGCAAGGGGACAGGCTCCTGGCGCCGCAGCCCCGGTGCGCGTGGCTGTGTCCACTCAAGCGACGATGGTGAGAACGAGCTTGATCAGGTCCCTCTCCACCGCGCCGGGATCGGTGTCGGTGGCCGCCTGGTGTGCGTTTCCCTGCACCTACGAGCTGCTCGGCGGCAGCAGACGGAAAGCGCAGGCCGCCGCGTCGGCGACTTCGTCGAAGTGGTTGCCGAGTCGGCGGGTTTCATCCGTCATGGCGGCGTCGCAGGGGAACGGGGACGCTCGGGGAGGGATTCTGTTCGCTGGGCGGGTCCGCTCCAGCAGGGGCGTCGAAAGCCGTCGGCCGGTCGGCGATCTGTTGCGTGTGGCCGGGGCTATTGGGGGGCGGATCGGTGCCCGAACAGATGCCACCTGCTCCGGTGGCCGCCGTCGGGGGCGACAGGGCGGTCGTCGTGAGGTCGGTCGCTTCCCCGCGAGGGCGCTGTCTCCGCGCGGTCGGTCTGGTGGTGACCGATTGCGTCGTTGTGATCTGCGGCCGGTTCGCGGCCAGGCTGTCCAGGGGCCCGACGCAAGGTTCTGGAATGGTGGGATGGGCGGCGTGCAGCGGCGATGAGCAGGCTCAGCCCCAAGAAGGCCAGCGCCCCGACGGCGATGCCGTAGAGGAATAGCGTGCCGGTGGAACCGGTCACGTGGTATCCGAATACGGAGAAGCCGTCGGTGAGCTGGTGTGCGCTGCCGGCGTTAGTGAGAACGCCGGCCACGGCGACGACTACCGCGGCGATCAGGATGACGAGCCCCAAGATGACGATCATGGCGTGCTCCGAGAATTTGCCGCGCACAACCACGCTAAGTCCGCAGAAGCCAGGGAGCGTCAGACCTCGACGTCAGGCTCGGCGAGAAGCAGGTTGCGCGCTCCGCACCACCGCGTCACTTTCGGATCTTGGTGGTGTCGCGAGATTGGCGTCGGCTCGGCGGCTCGCCAGGGACGGCGCCGTTCGGGGTCGGTGGGTTCAGTCGGAGTCGGAGCGCGGTTCCTGCGGGTCGACCCCTGTGGATGCGGAGGCGTCCCGGGTGCCGCTGGGGCGTTGGGACCGGCCCCTGGGGCCGGTGTCGTGCATGCCGCTCTCGCCGGATTTCCCGGCGCGTTCCTGACCCGGGCGATGTGTGCTCTTGACTGTGTTGCCGGGGACCTCCTCGGTTTCCTCCTTGGAGACCTTCCTGCCAGGGCCGGGCTTCGGCGCGTACTCATCGGGATGGAAGGACCGGTGCGCGCTGTCGTTGGCCTCCTGATGGGTCTCGTCCACATCCGACGCCCAGCCATGCTGGTGGGCGCCCTTGTGGCGGCTCGGTCCCTCGCCGTGCGAGGGCTGGGACGACCTCTCGTTCTTCGGCATGACCGGGCTTCCTTTCGAGTCTCCGCGACCGCGCGGATGCGGCGCAGTAGCCGACTCCAAGCATAACTAAATAGAAAATTCGGGCATTTGTTGCGCGCGAGGATGCGCTGATCAGTCGGGATCGTAGGAGCTCTGGGCGAAACAGTAAGAAGCTGCGGACGGAGATCGGCCGGTAGATTTACTGCGCCCCACCGAGTAGTCGACCTGTGTCCCAGCGCAGCGGCCGGCCCATCCCTGCTTTCACTTGGCCCCTCATGTGCGCCAGCTCGCCTGGCTGAGCCTTGCTGAGCAGCGGTTCACCCAACTCGTGTGCAAGTAAGAGGCCTGCGTGCATCCACGCCTCGGTTTTCACCGGCCTCTCGCCCTCTTCCGTGGCCGCAGTTCTCTTCCTCCCGCACCGCGCCCCGACTCCGCAGGGGCTACGGGCAGGGCACTTCGTACCACTCGTTGAGCCACCCCGTATCACGGTCCACACTTCTGATAAAACCCACTAAAACGAATATAATCCGACCAAGGAGTGCTAGGTGATCTCCTTCAGGGAGGAATAGCCCGATGACTGAGAACACCGGCGTAAAGCACGGCGGTGCGCCCGGCTCTCGCGGTCGGACGACCATCGCCGACGTGGTGGTAGAGAAGATCGCTGGGATGGCGGCACGCGATGTGCCCGGCGTTTATGCCCTGGGCAGTGGATTCGCGCGCTCGATGGGTTCCATGCGGGAGCGAATGCCCGGCGCCGGTAGTGGCAAATCCGTCACGCGCGGGGTCAGTGTCGAGGTGGGAGAGGTGCAGGCGGCCATCGATCTGGAGATTGTCGTGGACTACGGCGTCTCCATCACGGACGTGGCCAGTGACGTACGCGAGAACGTGATCGCCGCAGTGGAGCGGATGGCGGGCTTGGAAGTGGTGGAAGTCGATATCGCGGTCAGCGATGTAAAGCTGCCCGACGAGGAGGACGAAGAGGAACAGCGGCAGCGGGTTCAGTAGCCAAGGGGGCGCAGCCCGCTTGAGCGAAGGAGCGCGTGATGAGCAAGGCTGTGGTGGGCTTGATTGCCGGAATGGCACTGGGCTTCGCCGGGTACTTCGGTGGCTTCTGGGCCTTCCTGCTCGTGCTGGTACTGGGCGCCGTCGGACTTGTCGCCGGGCGCTTGATGGAAGGTGATCTCGAACCGGGTGACTTCATCCGCCGCCGTGACGGCCACCAGCGGATGCGTGAGGACCGGCGGCAGGCTCAGGGAGACTGGCGGCAGTGACCAGCGACGTCGATCGTCGTCCGGGCATTCCTCGCGGGGAGCGGGGTGCGACCACCGTCTCCGACCGTGTCGTTGGGAAGATCGCTTCCCACGTGGCCCGCGAGGCGCTGAGCCGGTTCACCGAGTCGGCCGGCCATGTACCGCCGGGCTGCCGGACACCACGCGTGACGACGTCTGTGCGGCGGGCACCGGAGCGAAACGAGGCAGGACGAGGCCGCGTTCCCGCCCATAGCCGTCCGGCCGTGCTCGGCGAAGTACGGATGCGCATCGCCGTGGAGTTGGGCTATCCGTCCGACATCGGGGCTCAGTGCGCTGCGGTGCGCCGCGAGGTCATCGAACGGCTCAGGACGTGGGCCGGTGTGGACGTGTCCGAACTCACGGTGTCGGTCGAGAGGCTGCACTCGGTGCACTCGCGGCATACCAACCGGGAGAGAGTGAGATGAGCGCGAACACCTGGCGGCAGCCGACCGGCGATGGCGACATTCCCCCTGGTACGGGACAGGCGACTACGTCCGCGGGCAATCCCCGAGGCAAGGGCTCGACGGCAGCGGTCCATAGAGCGGGCCGGCCGGCGCGCCGTTTCTGGTCCGCACGGCGGATCCCGGCAGTCATTGTGGCGTTGCTGTCCGTCGCAGCCATTGGGCTGCTCTTGTACGACGTGGTCTCGGTGCGGGCAGACCGGCCCGGGATGAGCTGGCGACGGCGGCTCGCCGAGGAACTGGCCACACGACCACTGCATGACATCTGGATGACCGTCGGGGCGGCAGTGGCGATGGCCCTTGGCCTGTGGCTTTTCCTGCTGGCGGTGACGCCGGGACTACGCAGACTGCTACCCATGCGGCAGCCCACCGGAATCCCCAGAGCGGAGGAGGTCCGCGCCGGGCTCGACCGCCACGCAGCCGCCCTGATTCTGCGCGACCGAGCCGTACGGGTGTCCGGTGTGCAATCGGCACGGGTCGATGTCGGCCGCCGGAAGGTCAAAGCCCGGGCACAGGCACATTTCCGCGATCTCAACGAGGTCCACGCGGATCTGGACGCCGCGTTGGGCGAAGCCGCAACGAACTTGGGGCTCGCCCGGCAGCCCACGCTGGACGTGCGCGTCCAGCGCCCGAAGAAGGGGTGAAGTGTCCCATGCTCAAGGCAGTGAACCGGGTGCTGCTGGGGCTGCTCGGCCTTGGACTGTTCGCCCTGGGCGGCGGCGTGCTGCTGGGTGGGCTGGATCTGCAGCGCCACTGGGGGTTCAACGTGCCGGGCTGGTGGCCCTTCCGAGGTCCGAACGATGTCGTGCTGGGCACCGAGGGACGCACCCGGTGGCGGGAAGAGAACTGGTGGTGGCCGGCCGTCATCGCCGTGCTCGCCGTGCTTCTCGCGCTGCTGCTGTGGTGGCTTCTGGCGCAACTGCGCAGACACCGGCTGGGCCAGGTCCTCATCGATGGCGAAGACGACTCAACGGCCCGACTCAACGGCCGCGCACTGGAGGACGCAATCGAGGAAGAGGCGCAAGACCTGGACGGGATCTCACGGGCTCATGTGCGGCTGACGGGTCGGCGTGCTGCTCCAGCCGCACGAGTACGGCTGTTGCTGAAGCCTCATGCGGAACCGGCGCGAACTCTGGAGCAACTGAGCCGAGAAACGCTCGCACACGCACGGGACTCGGCAGGCCTGGACCGCCTCCCGTCGGAGGTCCGACTCCGGGAAGTCCGCCACCGCGCCCGCCGCATCGCCTAGTGCTGTGACCGCGTTGGTTCGTGGTGCTCCCGTGGGAGCACGAGGGCGGGCTGAAATGGCTTGAGACGGGCCAGGACGGGCCAGGGCGGGCCGAAACGCTGAGAGCTCACGCAGGTCAGAGGAAAGCCGCAGGTCAGGGCGGCGCAAGGGGCCCACTGTGCGGGGGCTCCGGCCGTTTCTGCGTATCTGCACCCTGACCTGCAAGTATCGCTGGATCTTGGCTAGTTCAAACGGTGACTGGGAGAACGGTGGGAGAACGGGGCTAGTCTCCCGCTAGGGCAAGCATCGTTCCGCGTAGGAACAAGGGCGGGGAGATCCTCAGCTACCAGGTGAAGTGGAAGGACGGCGGTAAACGGTCCGATGGGTGGCAGTGCGAGCGCTTCGACGACGAGGACTCGGCCAAGGTCTTCAGGGACGCCGTTGACGAGGCCGGGCAGCACTGGCCTCCCGGCTGGGTGAAGGGCAAGGGTTACATCGACCCGACGGCTGCGGACGAGCTGCGCTACCGCTTCGACCGCTGGGCCGTTGAGTCCGTCGAGAGCCGCACTGCGAGCAAGCGCTACAAGCAACAGCGCATCCGTGCGCTGGAGATGTACATGTTCCCGACCTTCGGGAACTGCGACATCCGCTCCGCCGAGCACTTCAGCAAGGACACGATCGGCGCGTGGGTCAACAAGATGCTGAAGGCGAAGGTCAAGCGCGGGGCGAAGATCAAGGACATGTCGCCGGAGACGCTGCGGGGTCTGCACGGGCTGCTGTCGTCGGTCCTGAAGGAGGCCATAGTCGCCGAGCCGCCGCTTCGGGACCGCAAGGCGGACGGCGGACGGCGTACTTGGACATGGAGGGCGGGGGGGTACTGCGACAGCAACGGGGTACTGAGGTCGGATCCAGGGCCGGTGTACGCCTACGTGCAGTCGGCGGTGAACGAGGCGTTCCCGGGTGAGCCGCTGGTCCCGGCGGGCATGAGCGCCGGTGGTTCTCAGGTGACCGTCCGAACTCTGGAGATCACCAACCCCGACCCGTGTCGCGAGGCCCGCGTGATCGTGGCGTCAGAAGTGGACGTCTCTTTCAGGTTCCCCGTTGGTGGGCGTGCCGGGTACTTCGTCGGAGGCGACGAGATGTACCAGTTCGAGAACGGTGGCAGCTCCACAATCCGCGAGATCCATACGCAGACCACGAAGGTCACGGGCAACACAGTCGTGGCGCCCGGCGCGACGCTCACGTTCAACCTGCCTATCGGCATGGGTTTCGGCCTCAACGGCACGACGTACAACCGGATCCAGTCCATCATCCGCGCCGTGATCTTCGTGCTCTGACTGGGAGAAAACCGTCATGGAAGAGACAACTCGGTACGTGCGTACCGCCTCGGGCAGCGTCATGAAGATCACGGATTCTGGTTCGACGACCGTGTTGCCGGACGGAGCCGTGGAGATCACAGCGGAGGAGTACGAGGCAACGCTGGCGGCGATACAGGCGGCGAGCGACCAGAAAGCCGCCGACGAGCGGGCCCAGGAGCTCGCGGCGAAGAAGGACGCGTACGACGCGCTGATCGCCGCTGGGATCCCGGAGGCGTCCGCCCGGCAGATCAGCGGCTACACCCCGCAGGAGCAGCCCGGCCAGGACGAGCCCGGGGCCGGGAAGACCACGGTCGAGCTGCCCGCCGGCAGCGACCAGCCTGCTGCCTGATCTCCGCGGTGCCGTCGGCCCTTCCCGGCGGCACCGCGCGCTGCACCTGCAGGTGGACGCCTGCCGGGCGCGCGACGCCCTCCCCTACCCCGGGGACCATCCGGAGGCCGTAGTCCGGCTCGGGGCCGCCTGACCCCCGCGCGGCTATACGGCCAGTCGGCGGGTGTCTCACAGGCCTGTACAACTTACGTGCACACCGAACCACTTCCGGATCGGACGCGTAATCACCAGTGACGCGTTTATGCCGCACCACCTGAGGAAAAATTTGACGCCCAGATGGCCGCTTATCACCACGATCACCGTATTGACCGTCGCGCTGGCCTTTGTCGGTGTCCAACTGGTGCGCGGCCAGGACTCCGGGAAGCAACAGGCCGGGGCGAAACCGGCCGCGTCGAGCCCCGGCGTGCCGGGAGAGCTGGAATCCGCGTCGGCGACGCCCAAGAAGCACGCCGGCAAGGACAAGAGCCCGGTACCCTCCGAGGTTCTCCCCAGCACGGGGACCACGAGGCACACCTCACCGACGGGGCAGACGACCGCCCAGGCCAAGATCCCGGAACACGCCGCGGACAAAACCCGTACGACGACTCCGGCGCCCGTCGTCATCAAGCCGGTTGCGAAGCTGCACGCCGCTACGTCCTGGAGGTCCGACCGGCTACAGCTGGGCATGCAGGCCGACGGCAACCTCGTGCTCTACGACCGGCAGGAAAAGCGGGTGCTCTGGGCTGCCGGCACCTCCGGCGAGGGCAACATGGCGGCCTTCCAGGATGACGGCAATCTCGTCATCTACACTGCAGCCGGTCGAGCGATATGGGCCTCGAACCCCGCTGGCTTCACCAACGCCACCCTGGTCATCCAGCCCGACGGCAACGTCGTCATCATGGCCGGTGGGAAGCAGGTGTGGGCCACGAACACGCACATCTGACGCCGACAGGCGTGAGAGAGGACCCATGCACATACGCCGGGAACCTGAGCGCATTGGAGGCTGCATGCCGGAGCCTGCGCCCCCGGCACACCCGACCCGCCGGTCCTGCTGCACGCCCGGCCGCAATGTTCCGGAGAAGGCCCCGGGTAACGCTCACCTGGGCAAGCCGATCGGTTTCGACAGCTGCTCGATCCCCTGCAAGTCCGGCTTCGCCATGGAGGTGTGGACGGACGTCCTCGGCGAGGACGTCTGTGAGGAAGAGGCTGCGGAAGGGGCCTGGCTGTACTTCCTGCTGCCGTGGGTGAGCAACGGGATCATCGGCGATCTGGAGCTTGCGAACGAGGCCGTGAACCTGGAGCTGACCGGCTCGACCAAGGCGGGCGGGAAGTGGGGCACCGGCCCGTACGACGTCCAGGCCCAGGACGCCGCCGGAACCCCCGGCCCGATGCTCGGCCCGCTCGAATCATCGTGCCACCGCCGGACCTTCATTACGTCCATCGCTCCGCCGGAGCCGTCCACCACGTACATTCCCGTGGCGGGCGACTACTGCAAGGCGTCCTGATGGCGGAGTACGACATCGTGTGCCCGGTGCGGGAGGGCGCCGCCAACGCGCAGCTGCGGTACGCGCTGCGGTCGTGGGCGGCGAACCTTCCGCACCGGCGGGTGTGGCTGGTCGGGTACCGGCCTCCGTGGGCGGCCGATGTGGGGCACGTCCCGATCTGGCAGACCGGCACCAAGTACGCCAACACGACGGCGGCGGTGCGGGTCGCGATCGAACACCCCGAGATCACCGAGCGGTTCATCCTGTGCAATGACGACTTCTTCGCGATGAAGCCCCAGCCGGCGGAGCTGCCGGTGTATCACCGGGGCCTGGTGCGGGACGTGGAGGCGTACTACGCCACGCGAGGCAATGGCGCCTACCTTCGCGGCCTCCGTGAGACCCGTGACCTCTTGGCGCGCCTTGGACACGAGGATCCGCTGTCGTACGAGCTCCACGTCCCGCTCCCGGTGTCCAAGGCGGGCATGCTCAACGCCCTGGAGACTGGCCGGCATCTCGATGTGCTGCACAAGCGGACCGCGTACGGGGTGCTGGCAGGGATCGGCGGCGAGTACATGGCCGACGTGAAGGTTCTGCGCCGCGCACCCCGCACCTTCGACGCGAACTCGCCGTTCCTGTCGACGATGCCGGACTCCTTCGCGCACGGGTACGTCGGGCAGCACATCCGCCGTGCTTTCCACCAGCCCTGCCGGTACGAGGCGCGGAGGCGATGCTGACATGCCGCAGCAGGTAGGCCCGTGTGAGCCGTGGCCGTTCGTCCCTGACTGCTGCCAACTCCCGGACGGGGTCGAGCAGGAGACCATCGACCGGCAGCGGGCCGTCGCGACGAGCATCCTGTGGGCGCTGTCCGGGCGGCGGTGGGGCCCGTCCTGCCCCACCACTGTGCGGCCGTGCCGGAAGAGCTGCCTCGACTCGGCCTCGTCCACCGTGCAGGGGGCGACGGCCGGCCTGTGGGTTCCGTACCTCGGCCGCGACGGGGTGTGGCGCAATGCCAGCGTGTGCGGCTGCGCGAGCGACTGTTCGTGCGGTGAGCTGTGCGAAGTCCGCCTCGAAGGTCCGGTGTACGACGTCGTGGCCGTGGAGGTCGACGGCGAGACCCTGTCGCCCGAGGCCTACCGTGTGGACGCCCCGGGCCTCCTGGTGCGGACGGACGGCGAATGCTGGCCCGACTGCCAGGACATGGCCGCGCCGTGCGGCGAGGAGGGAACGTTCTGCGTCACCTACCGGATCGGTCTGCCGCTCGACGCCGCCGCCATTGCCGCGTTCAGCGCGATGGTCTGCCACCTCGTGAAGGACTGCTCAGGCGGCTGCGGCTGCAAGGTCGCATCGAACCGGAACCTGAGCCGTCTGTCCCGGCAGGGCGTCTCCGCCGACGCGGGGAGGACGCCGGTCGTGGGTGTACCTGCGCGAAGCCCGGCGGAACACCCCCGCGTCGGCGGGGAGGACTAGGCCCGCTGTCGGCATGTCCGGCTGCACCACGGAACACCCCCGCGTCGGCGGGGAGGACCCGACGGAGCGCCCGGTGTGCGGGTCGTGCGCCGGAACACCCCCGCGTCGGCGGGGAGGACCGGAAGCCGTCCATGTCGAAAGTGGGGTCGATCGGAACACCCCCGCGTCGGCGGGGAGGACGGTGGCATCACTACGTCCCCAGGGGGACGTACCGGAACACCCCCGCGTCGGCGGGGAGGACCAGTTCCGGAAGAACTGGAGAGCCGAGAACGACGGAACACCCCCGCGTCGGCGGGGAGGACACTTCCTGACCTGCAGCTCAGGGGTAGCTTTGCGAGTTCTTCACCTTCGGAGCTCCTGTCATGCGGATGAGAGTAAGGCCCTCGAAGTCCATGGGAACACGGCGGCGAGCGCCAGCGGTGCGGAGGGCGTAGCCCTGTTCGGTGGGGGCGGGGTGGATGAGGAGAGCGGCGCCGTCGCCGACGGTTTCGGCGACGGCGGACCAGAGTTCGTCGCGGACGCGGGCGGAGACCGTGCCGACGAAGATCCCGGGGACGACTTCGCTGGTCCAGCGGCTGAGGGCGCCTCGCAGGTGGTCTGGGACGGCGGTAGTCGCAATGACAACCATGGACGGCATCAGTCACCGCCTTCAGTGGCGTAGTTGACGCCTGCGGGTAGGACGCCGGCCTGGGGATCCCAGAGGTGGACCATGTCGACGTCCCGTCGCTCGGAGCGGTCCTCAAGCTCGGCGCCGGGGGTGAGCAGGGTCTGGACGTCGCGGACGACGCGGGGGAGGACGCGCAGGAGACGGAGTTCTTCGCGGAAGCGGCGGCGGGCTTCTTGTTCGGGGTTGGGGGACTGGTGGAGTGTGAAGTTCCCCCGTGTTCTTGGACACTCGATGGTTATGCCGCGAGGGCGTGTTGATGCCGCTGTCTGGTCTCGGCTGGAGTGAGGTAGCCGAAGATCTTGTGTTTGCGCAGGCGGCGGCGGTTGTAGAAGGTCTCAATGAAGGTGAAGACCTCGGCGCGGGCGGTGGCCCGGTC
>NZ_JBHVFF010000204.1:0-15604 GCF_042801895.1 Streptomyces sp. NPDC057543
GGAGTCCGGTGGGCACCCCGCCCGGCGGTGCGGGACGGTCCGGAACTACTCGCAGGTCCCGGCGAACGTCTTGCGGGTCACCACATCGGTGGCCGCGGCGCTCGTGTCGAGCCACGCGACGCGCTGGCCGTCACCGAGCGACGGGGCCAGCTGGGCGCCGGAGGAGCAGGAGACGCGGGTGTAGTTGTTGAGACCGGCGAGCACGTCGGCGGTCTTGGAGACCATCGCCTTCATCGGACCGTTCCAGGCGCCGAGCCCGCCCCAGATGTCGTACGTGGAGTAGGCGAAGTAGTCGTCGTTCACCGAGAACTGGGCGACGTAGGTGCTCGACGGGTAGCGCAGCTTCGCGGCCTTGGACAGGTCGCCGACCGGCGCCGACATGAACGTCGTGCTCGGGATCAGGAAGCCGCCCGTCTCGCGCCAGAAGACGTGGTCCGAGGTGATCTGGATATCGGAGACCCAGTTGAAGAGGAAGCCGGTGATCCGCTTGGTCTGTGTGGTGCCCTTCGCGATGTCGTAGACATAGACGTACGTGCCGTCGCCGCCGGCCCAGGCGATCGTGCCGTTCTTCATCGCGAGGTGGGCGGCCTTGGTGCCTGCCTCCGGGGTCACATTCACCGTCGTGCCGTCGGCCTTGCGGAGGATGACGTCCTGCTCGCCGTCGGCGGTGGTGCTGATGTAGGCGAGCGCGCCGTTCTCGGTCACCGGCTCGGTCTCGTCCACGCCCGGCTCGTCGACCAGCTTCCTGATCTCGCCCTGGCCCTTGTTGCCGGACTGGTAGATGCCGATGCCGTCGGCGGCGATCCGGGTGAAGACGATCCGGTCATTGTCGAGGGACGGGTCGAGCAGGTAGGCGTCCTTCTGGGCCAGTTCGTGCGTCGGCTTCTTGTCGAAGCGGCCCACGGTGATGCCGAAGGCGGCGCTGCCCTGGTCCCAGGCGATGGCGTCGCCGTGGCTGATCGCGTAGACGTCGCCGTTGATCTGAGCGGCCTGCTCGTCGACCCCGCTGTAGACCTCGTACGCGGGCAGGATGTCGGCGCCGATGGTGGTGCCGTCGTGCGTGCCGCCCTTCTGCTCCCAGCCGGTCTCGATGCCGTGGTCGTCGAAGGCCTTGGCGATGACGGCGAGATCGGCCTTCGAGACGTTCAGGGACTTGGCGGCGAGGGTGACCGCGTTGCGCATGTCGGTGAAGCCGGACAGCGGTGTGAGGTAGTTCTGCGCGGACCGGTAGATGATCCGGTCCGCGAGCTTGCTGTCGAGGTTCTTGCGCATGTCCCACAGTGCGCCGCCGACGATGGTGGAGTTGTGGTGCACCCCGCCGTTGTCGATGTCGAGCGTGATGGGCTCGTAGTCCTTCTGCGCGTTGCGTCCGTCGTTCAGGTCGCGCAGGGCGCACTCCTCCAGCGGCTTCGTGCCGTTGCAGAGGTACTCCCCGATGAGGCCGGACGTGGGGTCGCTCATCGCGATGCCCTTGTCGGCGGTCTCCATGGCGTTGCCGAAGTAGTCGGATATCGCCTCGTTGAGCGCGCCCGACTGGTTGAGGTAGACGAGCCCGGCGGAGTGCTCGGTGACGCCGTGCGTCATCTCGTGGCCGACGACGTCCAGGCCCACGGACAGCGGCACGCCGTCCATGTGACCGTAGACCATCTTGGAACCGTCCCAGAAGGCGTTGGCGTAGTCCTTGCCGTTCGCGGCGACATTGACGACGGAGTAGATCGTGCCGCCCTTGCCGTCGACACCGTCGCGGCCGATCTGGTTCTTGTAGTACTCGTAGACCTTCGCCGCGTTCAGGTGCGCGTCGACCGCGCCCGACGAGGTGTTCGCGCCGTCGAAGCGGTCGCTCGCCGATGTGCCCAGCCGGATGTCGTCGGTGACCGGGCCGCCCGCGACGGCCGTGTATTGCTTGCGGTTGGCGTCGTACGTGCGGATCTGGCCGCCGGTCTGCGCGTACATGGAGCGGGTGGAGTCGACGAGCGTGTACGAGCCGTCCGCCTCCTTGTTGACGTTCAGCTTCGCCTCGCCGCCGTCGACGCGTACGCCCGTCCCCTCCGCAGGCGACGCGTCCGCCGCGTCGATGTTGTTGTACGAGAGCGCGATGCCGCCCACGCGCGCGTCGACGTACACCTCCTGGCGCACCGGGCTGCCGTCCGCCTTGCCGCCGGTGACGGTGAAGTGCCAGGCCAGCCTGCCGCCGTGGGCGTCGGGCAGCACGGACAGGCCGTGCGCCTCGGTCTTCGCGCCCTGCACGCCGGACAGGCCGCGGTCGAGCGTGAACATCCGCTGCTTCGCGGTGGCTTCGGTCACCTTCGGTGTGGTGGAGACCGTAAGGTCCGTGTAGAGCGTGCCGGTCGCGGAGGTGACCTGCTGGCCGCCGTCGGCCGCCTCCGTCTGCACCGCGTACTCCGCGCCGAAGACCGGGACGCCGTCGTGCTTCTGCTGGAAGCGGACCGAGGACTGCTTGCCGTCCTTGGTCGTCTGCACCGTCTTCAGGTCGGAGACGGGCACCTTGTACGTGTCCTTGTGGGCCTTCAGATGGGCCCGGGCGGCCTCGGCAGGCGTGCCCGCGCGGGCGGACTTGTCCAGCCCCTGTGTCATCGCGGGAGCGACCGGCACCGGGCTCGTCGCCGTGGTGGCCGCGGCGGTGGTGTCCTCCGCCCAGGCCGGCGCGGTCAGCAGTGCCGATCCGGTGGCGGTGACGACCACACCGGTCGCCAGCATCCGCCGTATCCTCGTTCTCTTCACAGAACCCTCCCCATCGCACACCTCTCCGGAGGGACGCGCACGCCCCGTCCGGTTGACGGGGTAGATGTTTCGGTACGCGGGGTTCCGCTAACAAGAGATGGACCTGGCGCGAACATGCCGTGGCGTAAATGCGCCTCAAGGAAGGTGCGACGCAACCGAGTTGCCGGTTTCGTCGTCCAGCCAGCCCGCGCGGGCCGCGTACCAGCCGAGTTGGAAGCGGGTCGCGGCGCCGACCTCGTCCATCAGGGCGTGCAGGCGTCGCTGAACGGTGCGATGGCCCATGCCCAGTTGACGGGCGATGGCGGCGTCGGTCAGCCCGACGTGGAGGAGGGCGACGATCTCCCGGTCGACCGCCGCGACCGGGGACTCGTCCTTGCCCACGTTGCCCGAGACGCTCAGCCGCCACCCTTTCTCGAAGTGCTCGTCGAAGAGCGAACCGAGAGCGGTGAGCAGGCCGGTACGGTGCACCACGAGCGCCACAGGTTCGTTCTCGCGCTCCGGGTCCAGGGGCAGCAGCGCGATACGACGGTCCACGATGATGAGCTTGATCGGCACCCGGTCCGTGACGGAGATCTGCTGGCCCTGGGTCACGCAGGACGCCAGCAGGGTCGCGGTCTCCGGGTGTTCCAGCCACACGCGGTCGACGACACTGCGCACGGTCACACCGCGGCGCATGAGTTCGAAGTCCGCCTCCTCATGGTTGTCCGCGAAGGAGAGCACCGCGGGCACGTGTCTGGACGGCACCAGGGTGCACACCTCGCTCCTGGCCTGACGCTGCATGGTCAGCAGGCGTCGCCGGATCGCCGCCGGTCCGGACAGCACCTCTACTGGCGCTCCCGACGCGTGCGCCTGCGCGGAGCGGTGCCGCTCGGTGAGGTCCCCCACGAGCGACTCGACCCGGTGCAGCGCGGACCGGCGGGCTTCGAGGAGCGGCCCGAGTGCGAGGACGGGCGAGGCGGCACGGTACCGGAAGATGCCGTCGGCGTCCGGCCGGTCGGCACTGGCGAGCCCGCGTTCGACGAGCGCATCGAGGGCGCTCGCCACCGCGTGGTCGCTCAATGGGCCCGCGAGCGCGGCCGGTTCGCTGTCGGGACGGTCCACGAGCAGCCGGTAGACCGCGTCCTCGTCCGGTCCGAGACCGAGCAGGGTGAGCAGGGACGCGTCCATCGGGTCGTGCGGCCGGTCGTCGGGGTGCAGGGTTCAGGCCCTGTTCAGGCGGGGTACGAACGCGTCGGACGACGCGGGCCGGTCGTTGCCGGAGTCCTGGGCTCCGTTGACCGCCGCGGTCACCGCCGTGCAGCCGTCGCCGTCCGCGCCGTAACGTTCGCACACCTTGCTCGCTGCCTGGACACCCGCCACCGGGCCCACCCCTTCCTGGTGCGTCGTTGACGGGAGTCAGATTATCCGGCCAATTCCGTGCGGAGCGCGGCGGCCACGTTCCGGGGCGCCCTGACGGTGGCGCAGACGAGGCCGCCCGGCCGGCATTACTCGCCCGGCAGCTCCCGCGGCCAGCGGCCGATCTCACGGAGCAGTCCCATGAACGCACGCTCCGCCGGGGACAGTACGCGGTCGCGCCGCCGCACCAGGCTGATGGGGCGCGACCGGGGCCGCGGTGTCACCGGGAGGACGGCGAGCGATCCGGCGCGCACATCGTCCACCACGGCGTGCTCCGAGATGAGCGACACTCCGAGCCCCGCAGCCACGCACTGCTTGACGGCCTCGGGCCCCCAGATGTCCCCGTGCGGAACGTCCGCCAGCTGCCACTCCGCCAAGACCTGTTCCTGCAGCTCCCGGGTCTGGGAGCCGGGCTCCCGGAGCAGGAACCGTGACTCCGCCAGATCCTGCGGCCGGACCTCGGCCGCGTCGGCCAGCGGATGGGCGGGCGCGGCGATCAGCACCAGCCGCTCGTCGAGCACGGTCTCCGGGACCAGTTGCGCGGCCGTCGTCGCGCCCGCCACCACCGCGATCCCGATGGCACCCGACATCAACCGCTCCAGCACGGCCTCGTTGTTGCCGACGAAGATGTCGCATTCGATGCCCGGATGCCGCTCCTGGTACCGCGCGAGCAGCGGTGGCAGCAGATACGTGCCGACCGTCGTCGTGCCTCCCACCAGCAGCCGCCCGGAGGTCAGCCCGCTCACCTGCTGCACGGCGGCGACCGCCTCGTCGGCGAGGAGGAAGACCCGCCGGCCGTATTCGGCGAGTACCTCGCCCTCGGCCGTCGGCCTGATCCGGGCCCCCGACCGGTCGATCAGCGTGACGCGCAAGGACTGTTCGAACCGGCGCACCTGATTGGAGACCGATGGCTGGCTCATGTACAGCTTGTGCGCGGCCGCCGAGAATCCCTGGTGCTCGACCACCTGCATAAAGATCCACAACCGGTGGAGGTTGAGTTCCACACGCCTCCCTAAGGGCTGTCCCGTAGTCCCTGGTGGATCAGCGCGCGGCGTCGGATGCGGTGCATCGCAAGGCGGAGGGGCGCTCGCATACTGGCGTATTCGGGCGTTCCGACAACGCGGCGAGGTGTCGTAGCTGTCGTCGTGCGCCCGCCAGGGATGACGGGACAGCCCTTACTCGTAGTCGTACACCGTCACCGCTATGCCCCGGCTCAGCAGCCGCTTCGCTATCAGCGGCTCGATTCCGGACCAGGTGCCGCCCGCCAATCCGCAGCCGATCCGCGGCATATGGACCGAAGCCCCCAGCTCGACGGCCCGGTCGGCCACGGCACCCAGGGCCGTGTCGATCGCCTCGTAGCGCACCGGGACCCCCTTGCTGCCCGTGCGTATCCCCCGCTGGCCCACCATGTTCGCCACCCAGAGGTACGGACTCACCTGGACGAACTGGGCCGCGCCGAGGCCGAAGTCGTTATTCGCGCGCTCCCGGTGCCAGAGGCGGTAGGCCTTCTCCGGTCCGGGCCAGCGACGCGAGACGGCCAGGACGAAGCCCTTGCCCCAGCCGCCGAGGTCATTGCAGACATGCGCGATCAGCTTGACGCCCTTGCCCTGTGGGGTGGTCGCGTCGCCCCGTACGTACGTGATCTCCGACATGACACCAGCGTAGGAGCCACCACTGACAGCGGGACCGCGCCGGGATGCTGCCGGGAGCTTTCACAGCAATGGTGAGACAGCAATACTGGTGCACCTGATTGGTGCAGACGCAGCAGTTCACCGCTGGGTCGGAACGCGAGGAGCAGACATGGCGACCGGGACCGAGGACGCGACGCTCACCGTCGACGAGCTGGCGGCGCGCGCCGGTGTCACCGTACGCACCGTGCGTTTCTACAGCACCCGGGGTCTGCTGCCGCCGCCGGTGATCGGTCCGCGTCGTGTCGGGCACTACGGGCATGAGCATCTGTCCCGGCTCGCGCTCATCGAGGAGCTTCAGCACCAGGGCATGACGCTGGCCGCGATCGAACGGTATCTGGAGCAGCTGCCGCCGGACCTGAGCGCCCATGACCTGGCGATCCACCGGGCGCTGGTGGCGTCCTGGGCGCCCGAGCGGGCCGAGGACGCGACGCGGGCGGAACTGGAGCGGCGGGCGGGCCGGGCGCTGACCGAGCAGGACATAGCGCGGCTGGCCGCGATGGGTGTGCTGGAGCGCGCGGAGCCCGTCGACGGCAGTTACCGGGTGGACCCGGGGCTGCTGCGGCTCGGGGTCGAACTGCTCGGCGTGCCGATCGCGCACGAGACGATTCTGGCCGCGCGCACGGTTCTGCTGGAGCACTCCCGGTCGGCCGCGCGGGAGCTGACCCGGCTGTTCCGGGACGAGGTCTGGAGTCCGTACCGGGTGCGGGAGTCGGACCCGGAGCATGTGGCGGCGATGAAGTCGCTGTCGGCCCATATGCAGCCGATGGTGCTGCAGGCGCTGGTCACCGCCTTCCAGCGGTCGTTGAAGGAGGAGTTGCGGGCCGCGTTCACGGCGGAGTGTAAACCGCCCGCGGGGCCGCGGTGGGGGTGGGTGGGGGGGGCCCCCGCTGACCCGGGTTGTTTTTGGGTGGTGTGGGGGGCGGGTTTCCGGGGGGTGTTAACCCGCCCCGCGGGACTGCTGTCAGTCGTGGAAAGTCTCGCCCTTCTCGGCCTTCTCCACGAGCAGCGCGGGCGGCAGGAACCGGTCGCCGTAGCGCTCGGCGAGCTCCCGGGCGCGGGCGACGAAACCGGGCAGGCCGCCCTCGTACCCGTTGATGTACTGGAGCACGCCGCCGGTCCACGGCGGGAAGCCGATGCCCATGATGGAGCCGATGTTGGCGTCGGCGACGGAGACGAGGACGTTCTCCTCCAGGCAGCGGACGCTGTCCAGCGCCTCGGAGAACAGCATCCGTTCCTTCATGTCCTCGAACGGGACATCGGCGTCCGGCTCGGCGAAGTGCTCGCGCAGCCCCGGCCACAGACGCGTGCGCTTTCCGGTCTCGTCGTACTCGTAGAAGCCCGCGCCACCGCTGCGTCCCGGGCGGTCGAACTCGTCGACCATCCGGTCGATGACCCCGTCCGCCGGGTGTTCGGCCCAGGTGCCGCCGGCCGCCTCCACGGCACGCCTGGTCTCGTTGCGGATCTTGCGCGGCAGGGTGAGGGTCAGCTCGTCCATCAGGGAGAGCACCTTGGCCGGGTAGCCGGACTGTGCCGCGGCCTGCTCGACCGATGCGGGCTCGACGCCCTCGCCGACCATGGCGACGCCCTCGTTGATGAACTGGCCGATGACGCGCGAGGTGAAGAAGCCGCGGGAGTCGTTGACGACGATCGGGGTCTTCTTGATCCGGCGGACCAGGTCGAAGGCGCGGGCCAGGGCCTCGTCGCCGGTCTTCTCGCCCTTGATGATCTCGACGAGCGGCATCTTGTCCACGGGCGAGAAGAAGTGCAGCCCGATGAAGTCGACGGGCCGCGAGACGCCCCCGGCGAGGACCGTGATGGGCAGGGTCGAGGTGTTGGAACAGAGCAGCGCGTCCGGCTCGATGATGTCCTGGATCTCCTGGAACACCTTGTGCTTGAGCGCGGTGTCCTCGAAGACGGCCTCGATCACGGCGTCGCAGCCCGCCAGGTCGGCCGGGTCACCGGTCGGGGTGATGCGGGCCAGCAGTTCGTCGCGCTCGGCCTCGGTGGTACGTCCCCGGGAGAGCGCCTTGTCGAGGAGCTTCTCGCTGTACGCCTTGCCCTTGGCTGCGGCCTCCTGTGAGACGTCCTTGAGGACGACCTCGATGCCGGCGCGGGCGCAGGAGTACGCGATGCCCGCGCCCATCATCCCGGCGCCGAGCACGGCGACCTTGCGGACCTGGCGCTCCTCGATGCCCTTGGGGCGGCCGGCGCCGGAGTTGACGGCCTGGAGGTCGAAGAAGAACGCCTGGATCATGTTCTTCGCGACCTGGCCGGTGACCAGTTCGGTGAAGTAGCGGGCCTCGATCGTCAGCGCGGTATCGAAGTCGACCTGCGAGCCCTCGACGGCGGCGGCCAGGATGTTGCGGGGCGCGGGCATCGGGGCGCCCGCGATCTGCTTCTTCAGATTGGCCGGGAAAGCGGGAAGATTCGCCGCGAACTTCGGGTTCGACGGGGTGCCGCCGGGAATCCGGTATCCCTTGACGTCCCAGGGCTGCTGGGACTCCGGGTTGGCGTCGATGAAGGCGCGGGCCTTGTCGAGCATCTCTTCCCTGGTGGCGGCGACCTCGTGGATCAGGCCGTTCTCCAGAGCGCGCCGCGGGGTGTACTGGGTGCCCTGGAGGAGGACCTTCAGCAGCGCGTCGGCGATGCCCATGAGGCGTACGGTGCGGGTGACGCCGCCGCCCGCGGGCAGCAGACCGAGGGTGACCTCGGGCAGGCCGATCCGGGAGCCGGGTGCGTCGAGGGCGACTCGGTGGTGCGAGGCGAGGGCGATCTCGTAACCGCCGCCGAGCGCCGCTCCGTTGATGGCTGCGACGACGGGCTTTCCGAGGGTCTCGATGCGGCGCAGCGAGTTCTTGATGGCGGTGCCGGTGTCGAAGGCCTGCTGGGCGTTCTCGGGACCGACCTTGATCATGTCCTTGAGGTCGCCGCCTGCGAAGAAGGTCTTCTTCGCGGAGGTGTAGATGATGCCGCGGATGGAGTCCTTCTCGGCCTCGGCGCGGTCGGCGATGGCCGCGATGGAGTCCTTGAAGGCCTGGTTCATCGTGTTGGCGGACTGGTCGGGGTCGTCGAGTACGAGGGTGACGACGCCGGTCTCGTCCTGTTCCCAGCGGATGGTCGTGCTCTCGGTCATTGCTTTTCTTCTCCGTAAGCAGGGGTGGCCGGGGAACGGTCAGAGACGCTCGATGACGGTGGCGATGCCCATGCCGCCACCGACGCAGAGGGTGGCGAGGCCGTACCGCCGGTCGCGCCGCTCCAGTTCGTCGACGAGGGTGCCGAGGATCATCGCCCCCGTGGCGCCGAGCGGGTGGCCCAGCGCGATGGCGCCGCCGTTGACGTTGATCTTGTCGAGCGAGAGCCCCATGTCCCTGGCGAAGCGGAGCACGACTCCGGCGAACGCCTCGTTGATCTCGACGAGGTCGATGTCCTCGATGGTCAGCCCGGCCTTGGCGAGGGCCTTGCGGGTGGCGGGCGCGGGGCCGGTCAGCATGATGGTGGGCTCGGAGCCGGAGACTGCGGCGGAGATGATCCGGGCGCGCGGCGTGAGTCCGTAGCGCTCACCGACCTCCTGGTTGCCGATCGCGACGAGCGCGGCGCCGTCGACGATGCCGGAGGAGTTGCCCGCGTGGTGGACGTGGTCGATCTTCTCGACCCAGTGGTACTTCTGGAGCGCGACGGCGTCGAAGCCGCCCATTTCGCCGATCGTGGCGAAGGACGGCTTGAGCGCGGCGAGCGAGTCGGCGGTGGTGCCGGGCCGCATGTGCTCGTCGTGGTCGAGGACGACGAGACCGTTGCGGTCCTTGACGGGGACGACGGAGCGTGCGAAGCGGCCGTCCTTCCACGCTTCGGCGGCGCGCTCCTGGGAGAGCGCGGCGAATTCGTCGACGTCGCGGCGGGAGAAGCCCTCGATGGTGGCGATGAGGTCGGCGCCGACGCCCTGCGGGGCGAATCCGGTGTCGAAGTTCGTCATGGGGTCCATCGCCCAGGCGCCGCCGTCGGAACCCATCGGGACTCGGGACATCGACTCGACGCCGCCCGCGAGGACGAGGTCCTCCCAGCCCGAACGGACCTTGGCGGCGGCCAGGTTGACGGCTTCCAGGCCCGACGCGCAGAAGCGGTTCTCCTGGACGCCCGCGACGGAGTCCGGGAGGCCGGCGGCGATGGCGGCGATCCGGGCGATGTCGGAGCCCTGGTCGCCGAGCGGGCTGACCACGCCGAGGACGATGTCGTCGATGGCCGCAGGGTCCAGGCCGGGGAAGCGGCTGCGGATTTCGTGGATGAGGCCGACGACGAGGTCGATCGGCTTGGTGCCGTGCAGGGCACCGTTGGCCTTGCCGCGGCCGCGCGGGGTGCGGATCGCGTCGTAGACGAACGCTTCGGTACTCAAGTCAGCAGCCTTTCGAGGGTGGTTGTGCGTCAGGTGTCAGGCGAGCAGCGAGCGGCCGATGATCTCCTTCATGATCTCGGTCGTGCCGCCGTAGATGGTCTGGATGCGGCCGTCGGTGAACGCCTTGGCGACCGGATACTCCGCCATGTAGCCGTAACCGCCGTGGAGTTGGAGGCAGCGGTCGGCGACTCGTTTCTGCAGTTCGGTGGCCCACCACTTGGCCATCGAGGCGTGCACGGCGTCGAGGGTTCCGTCGGAGTGGTCGACGATGCAGCGGTCGACGAAGGTGCGGGTGACGGTGCACTCGGTGGCCATCTCGGCGATCTCGAACCGGATGTGCTGGAGCTTGGAGAGCGGCCGTCCGAAGGCCTCGCGCTCCTTGACGTACCGCGTGGTGATCTCCAGCAGATGTTCGGCGGCGGCGATTCCGGCGACCGCTATGCCCATCCGTTCCTGCGCGAGATTGGTCATCAGATGGATGAAGGCGCCGTCGCGCTCGCCGAGCAGGTTCTCCTTCGGGACACGGACGTCGTTGAAGAACAACTCGGCGGTGTCCTGGGACTTCTGGCCGATCTTGTCGAGGTTGCGGCCCCGCTCGAAGCCTTCCGCGCCGCGTTCGACGACGATCAGCGAGAGCCCCTTCGCACCGCCCTCCGGAGTTGTCTTCGCCACGACGACCACCAGGTCGGCGAGGATGCCGTTGGAGATGAACGTCTTGGAGCCGTTGAGCAGCCAGTGGTCGCCCTTGTCCTCGGCGGTGGTGCGGATGCCCTGGAGGTCGGAACCGGCGCCGGGTTCGGTCATCGCGATGGCGGTGATGACCTCGCCGCTGCAGAAGCCGGGCAGCCAGCGCCGCTTCTGCTCCTCGGTGCCGAGGCCGGTGAGGTAGGGGCCGATGATGTCGTTGTGCAGCCCGAGCGCGAGTCCGGGCGCACCGGCCCGGGTGAACTCCTCGGCGAGGACGGCGCTGTAACGGAAGTCGGCGTTGCCGCCGCCTCCGTACTCCTCGGGCACCGCGAGACCGAGCAGCCCCTGCCGGCCGGCCGCGAGCCACGCCTCGCGGGAGACGATGCCGTCCTTCTCCCACTGCTCGTAGTGCGGGAGGACCTCCTTGGCGAGGAAGGTGCGGACGGTCGCGCGAAACGCTTCGTGCTCTTCGGTGTAGATCTTCCGCTGCACTACGGAGCCTCCTGAAGCCGGTTCTTGACGGTGGGGATCGGCCGGCCCGGTCCGGGGCCGGCCGGGACGGCGCCGGCCACCGTCACGCCGGCCTCGCGGCAGGCCTCGGTGCGGTCGTCCGCGCAACCCTCGGGGCGGGGCGGGGAGAGTCCCATCAGCCGGTGGTGTCCTTCCGGGTCCCGGCGAGGCCGGGTACCTCCCAGTCGGCGGCGACGGCCTCGGTGTCCGCGCCGGGCCGCGCGGGCCCGCCGCGCACGGAGACGGGGGTGGCGGAGAAGCGGGGTGCGGGTGCGGGCTGGGTGAGTCCGCCGTGCTCGACGAAGGTGGACCGGGCGGCGATGTGCGGGTGGTGAGGCGCCTCGCGGAGCGAGAGGACGGGGGCCACGCAGGCGTCCGTGCCCTCGAACACCTCGGTCCATTCCGCGCGCGTACGGGTCCTGAACCGGTCGGCGACGAGCGTGCGCAACTCCTCCCAGCGTGTGATGTCTTGCCGGTCCGGGGCTTCGTCCCCGATGCCGAGGAGCGCGCTGAACTCGTCGTAGAACCGCTGCTCCAGCGGGCCGACCGCCATGTACTGGCCGTCGGCGGTCTCGTACGAACCGTAGAACGGGCAACCGCCGTCCAGGAGGTTGGAGCCGCGCCGGTCCTGCCAGCCGCCCGCCGCCAGCATTCCGTGGATCATCGTGGCGAGGTGGGCGGCGCCGTCGACGATCGCCGCGTCCACGACCTGGCCCCGGCCACCGGGGGTGCGGGCATGCTGGAGGGCGGCGAGGACGCCGACGACGAGATAGAGCGAGCCGCCCGCGTAGTCGCCGACCAGATTGGCCGGGACGGTGGGCGGCTCCCCGGGCTTACCGATCACGGAAAGGGTGCCGGTGAGGGCGATGTAGGCGATGTCGTGGCCGGCTCGTTCGGCGAGCGGTCCGTCCTGGCCCCAGCCGGTCATCCGTCCGTAGACGAGCCGCGGGTTACGGGCCAGCGCGGCGTCGGGGCCTACGCCGAGGCGTTCGGCGACGCCCGGCCGGTAGCCCTCGATCAGGATGTCGGCGCGCTCGGCCAGATCGAGCGCCTTGGCGGCCCCGTCCTCGGCCTTGAGGTCGATGAGCACGGAACGTTTGTTGCGGTTGGTGAGGTCGTACGCGGGGTCGATGCCGAGCCCGGAGCCGCCGGGCCGGTCGACCCTGACGACATCGGCGCCGAGGTCCGCGAGGAGCATCGCGGCGAACGGGCCGGGTCCGATGCCTGCCAGTTCGACCACGCGCACGCCTGCCAGCGGACCGTGCTCTGTCGTTGCCATCAAGCCCCCAGCGGTATGACACAACTGATGTAACAGTGATGATGCTAAGAACGCACCGCGCTCCGCAACCCCTTTGGCCGAGCAAGCGCTTAGCACTTTCTCCCGGATCCTCCCTCAAGATCGCCGCCCGACCGCACACCGCCACGGCCCCCTCCGCTAACCTCTGCCTGCTATATCGGCGCCGGCCCCTGCGGAGGCACTCGTGAACAGGCAGAACGGGGCACAACGCCCCTATGACGTGGTCCTCTTCGGTGCCACCGGCTTCGTGGGCACCCTCACCGCCGAATATCTCGCCGCCCACGCACCCGACGGCTTCCGCTGGGCCGTGGCCGGACGCAACCGGACCAAACTGGAACAGCTGCGCGAACGCCTCACCGCGATCGACCCGCGCTGCGCGGATCTCCCGCTGCTGCGTGCCGACGCCGACGACGCGCACGAGCTGCGCGAACTCGCCGAATCCGCCCATGTGGTGGCGACGACGGTGGGCCCCTACGTCTGGTACGGCGAGCACCTGGTCGCGGCCTGCGCCGAGGCCGGTACGGACTACGCTGACCTCACCGGCGAGGCAGAGTTCGTGGACCGGATGTATCTGGAGCACGACGCGCGGGCCCGCGAGACCGGGGCACGGCTCGTGCACGCCTGCGGATTCGACTCCGTACCGCACGACCTCGGGGTGTACTTCACCGTCCAGCAGCTGCCGCGGGACGTGCCGCTGAGCGTCGACGGGTTCGTCCGCAGCAACGCCGCCTTCTCCGGCGGTACGTTCGCCTCCGCGCTCACCGCGATGGGCCGCGGCCCCCGGACGCTGCGCGCCGCGCGGGAACGCCGCCTGCACGAGCCCCGTCTGGTGGCCCGCCGCGCCCGCGCCCCGCTCGGCGCTCCGCACTTCAGCGCGGAGACCGGCACCTGGGCGCTGCCGCTCCCCACGCTGGACCCGCGGATCGTCGAGCGTTCGGCGCGGGTGCTCGCCCGGTACGGCCCCGACTTCCGCTACCGCCACTTCGCCTCGGTGCGGCATCTGTCCGTGGCACTGGGCGGCACGGCCGCGATGGGCGCTCTTCTGGGTGCCGCGCAGGTACCGGCCGCGCGGTCCTGGCTGATGGACCGGTACGAGCCGGGCGAGGGCCCGGACGCGGAGCGCCGGGGGCGCAGCTGGTTCACCGTGCGTTTCGTCGGCGGGGGCGGCGGGCGACGGGTCTTCACCGAGGTGTCGGGCGGCGACCCCGGTTACGACGAAACGGCGAAGATGCTGGCCGAGTCCGTGCTCTGCCTCGCCCTGGACGAGCTGCCGGCGACATCGGGGCAGGTCACCACGGCTGTCGCGATGGGTGACGCGCTCCTGGAGCGGCTGCGCGCGGCGGGACTGAGCTTCCGGGTCGCGGCGAAGCGCTGAGCGGACGGCGGCGCGGCCATGCCGGTCGGAGCGATCACCCCAGTGCGACCAGGGCTGCTCCCACGACGGTGCCGGTCAGGGCGACGCGCACTCGTACGGGTGATGTCTGAGGCATATTCGGATCTCCTTACTCCTCGGCCGAGAAGACCGCGGGCATCCCCGTCCGCCGTGAACGCGCAGGCGGGAGCACCCCCCTCGAAGGGGTGGGAACGGGGTGGGTTCGCGTGTCCCGACGGGCCCTGTCGCTCCTCAACTGTGCAGCACGCGACGGGACGTTCACTACGCTCTGCGTCCCGCAGGTCGATGCGCCTGAGCACCTCCACGATGCACGGTTCTGGTTTCCGGGACGCCTGGAACTCCTTCAGCAACCGCATGGTCGAGGGGGTGTACGTGCCGGCGCTGTCGGTCGGCACCCCCGCGTGGTGGAGCAGGTACTGCCTCAACGCACAGGGCCCGGACCAGCACAAGCAGCGTCGGCGCGGCGGGGCGGCGCACGCTCTCGGGTCTCAGCGGCCCCGGCGGGTCAGAGCGCCCAGGCCACCAGCGTGCAGATCATCGAGACGGCCCAGGCCGCTCCCGCGAGAATGCCGAGCGTCATTCCCACCGCGACCCGGCGCTGGGCGAGGTAGACAGTTCCGGGTCGCGGGGATGTTCGGTGTTCGTTCATGCGTACCAGTCTGCCCGTCATGATCGGCGGGCGTTATCCGTACACGTACTCAGGTGATCGCTCAGGCGGTCGCTTCCCGCAGGGCCTGGCGGCAGAGTGCGTCGGCCCTGCGGGTGGTCTCCGGCTGACGGAAGTCGCGGGCCAGCAGCAGGGTGTGGGCGCAGGCGTTGTCCAGGCCGGTCCGGTGTCCGACGGAGACGAAAACCGGCTTGACGCCATCCTGGGTACGCAGTGCCCGGCCCACCTCCTCCTCGCCGTCGAGCAGCGGCGACCAATCGCCCCGGCGGGGGCCCGGTTGCTCGTACGTGAAGGTGAAAGGGTTCTTGGCGACGCCGATCACCGGGAGTCCGGTGAGCACTCCGAGGTGGCTGGCGAGCCCGAATCGACGCGGGTGCGCCAGGCCGTACCCGTCACAGACCACCAGTCCGGGGTCGACCGGCAGCGACTCCAGCGCGGCCAGCACGGTCGGGACCTCCCGGAAGGCGAGGAGGCCGGGGATGTACGGGAAGCTGATCCGGCCGACAGCGGTGGTCTCGGCGACCACGTCGAGCGTCGCCTCGTCCAGGACGACGGCTGCCGCCACGACGACGTCGCGCTCGTCGTCGTAGGCGACATCGACCCCGGTGACCCTGCCGGTGCCGGGCGCCGGGCCTGGCTCGTCGAGCACCACACGGGAGCGCAAGGCGTCCTGAACGGCTCGGGCTTCGGCCTCGTCGGCAGGCATCGGGAGCGTTGTCATAGTGCCGTCAAGTCTAAAGCTTGATCTTTAACCTTGAGATCCGAACGACTCGTCGTACTTGATCACTCGGAACGGTAATTGCCCTGCACGGAGGCGGCCTTCGGCTGAGCATGT
>NZ_JBHVFF010000205.1:0-15493 GCF_042801895.1 Streptomyces sp. NPDC057543
CGGGAGCGCCCCTCTCGGCCACCCGGCCTGTGGCCGGACCGGAGATCCGCCCGGGTCAGTTGTGGCCGAAGCGGCGCTGGTGCTTACGGGCAGCATCAGTAGGACTGCCCTGGGCCTGCGACTGAGGCTGTATCTGCGACTCGTACGCGTTCGACTTGGTCTCTTCCGGACCGCGCTCCGGACCGCGCTCCGGACCGGACGCGCGGGTCTGGCGGCTGGGCTGCTTGCGGTTCTTGTTCTTGGCCATGGTGTTCCTCCTGTGGGGACTCTCGGGGCCAGGACCGCGTTCAGATTCACATAATGGGATAAAGCATGCATGTTGGATCATTACCGTGCGTAGTGAGGGGGTATGATGCGCCGTTTTCCCGATCCGCCACGCCGATGATCGAGTTCCGGCCGTCAACCCCTGCGCGGTCGGGCAGACTCGAAGGAAACCCTTGGCAAAGACCACACCCGAACTTCTGGAAGAGGGTGGAACGCGTGGACCGTTGCGTCGTCCTGGTGGACGCCGGCTACCTCCTGGGTGCAGCCGCGAGTCTGCTGGCCGGAGAGCCCGCCCGTTCCCGCATCACCGTCGACCACACGGCCCTCATCCGGGGCCTGCGGGAGCTGGCCGAGGCCGATACGCAGCAGCCGCTGCTGCGGATCTACTGGTTCGACGGCGCCCCCGACCGCGTACCGCAGCCCGAGCACCGCAGACTTCGGGTGATGCCCCGGGTGACCGTCCGGCTCGGCGCCCTGACCCGCAGTGACGGGCGATGGGCGCAGAAGGGCGTCGACGCCGCGATGCACGCCGAACTCACCGAACTGGCCAGGAACCGCGCCTGCTCCGACGTGGTGCTGGTGACCGGCGACGGGGATCTGCTGCCCGGACTGATGTCCGCCAAGGAACACGGCGTCGCCGTCCACCTGTGGGCCGTCCAGGCCGCCGACGGCGACTACAACCAGTCCGAGGACCTGGTCGCCGAGGCCGACGAACGCAGGGTGCTCGACCGGGCCTGGATCACCCAGGCCGTACGGGCCAAGGAGACCGGCGGCGTCTGCGCCCCGCCGCCCGCGCCCCGCCCGGAGATCGCCGCGATCCTCTCCGCACCGCTGCCCGAGGCGGCCCTCGCCGCCTCCGCCGAGCGGGCCTCGGAGGCCCAGGCGGCGGCCGACGCCAACGGCGCCGTCCCCGCGCCGACGGAGAGCACCACCACCCCCGCCGACCGGCCCGGCCCCGGCGGAAGGGGCGTCCCCACCCCCAAGGACCTGGCGGGCAGCCTGCGCGGCCCCGGTACCCAGGCCGTCCAGCCCCCACCCGCCAGCGCGACCCTGCGCTGGTCCTCCGACAAGGGCTGGATGGACCGCGGCGGACTGGGCGAGCCCGCGGAAACCGCCTCCCTCCCGACACTGGCCCAGCTCACCAGCGCCGAGCAGCGCTGGGCGGACCGCGAAGAGGACATCACCACTGTCGGCGGCGACCCCTTCGAGGTGGGCCAGGTCTTCGCCCGCCGCTGGATGGAGCGGCTGCCGGAGACCATCCATCTGCAGAAGCTGTCGACCATGTATCCGCGCATCCCGCACCGCATCGACGGCGAGCTCCTGCGGTACGCGGCACGGTTCGGCCTCCTCGCCCACAAGGACGACCAGATCGACGAGCACGACCGTTACGCGATCCGGGCGGGATTCTGGCGGGAGATCGACGTACGGGCCGCAGCGGAGCACACCCCCGTGACGGAGCGGACGGGCCCGTCCGCCGACTGACGCCACGGCGGGCCCGCGGGCGGGCAGCCGGGTTGGATCTCGCGCCGCCGTGGCCGGGTCGGCCCGGCCCCGGGCGCGATCCGGGGCATCCGACCCCGTACTCTCGTACCTCGTGAGTACGGGCACAGCACAGGCGCAGACGGCGACCGGGACCGTGTGCGCGGTGCGTGATCTGGTCAAGACCTATCCCGCCGCCCGCGGCCGCCGCGGCGCGCCAGGCACCCCCGAGGTGCGCGCCACCGACGGGATCAGCCTGGAGGTGCGGGGCGGCGAGATCTTCGGACTTCTCGGCCCCAACGGCGCCGGAAAGTCCACCCTGGTACGGCAGCTCACCGGGCTGATGCGGCCCGACTCCGGCAGCGTCACCGTGCTGGGCCACGACCTCGTACGCCATCCCGAGCGGGCCGCCCGGCTGATCGGGTACCTCGGCCAGGAGTCCACCGCCCTCGACGAACTGACCGTGTCGCTCGCCGCCGAGACCACCGGACGGCTGCGCGGACTGCCGGTACGGGACGCCCGCGCCGAGCGCGACGCCGTACTCGACGAACTCGGGCTCACCGAAATCGCCGCACGCCCCCTCAAGAAGCTCTCCGGCGGACAGCGGCGGCTCGCCTGCTTCGCCGCCGCGCTGGTCGGCGAGCGGCCGGTGCTGGTGCTGGACGAGCCGACGACCGGGATGGATCCCGTCGCGCGGCGCGCCGTCTGGGCCGCCGTGGACCGGCGCCGGGCCGAACGCGGCGCGACGGTGCTGCTCGTCACCCACAACGTCATCGAGGCCGAGACGGTCCTCGACCGGGTCGCCGTGATCGAACGCGGCCGGGTCATCGCCTGCGACACGCCGACCGGACTCAAGGAGCGGGTCGCGGGCGAGGTCCGGGTCGAGCTCGTGTGGCGGGAGCGGGCACCCCTGGACGTACCCGAAGTGGCCGCGCTGCGCGCCTCGGCCCAGGAGTCCGGGCGGCGCTGGGTGCTGCGGCTCGGCCCCGACGAGGCACGGGCGGCGGTCGCCGCCGTGACCGGCGGCGCGGCCTTCGCGGCACTCGACGACTTCACGCTGGCGACGCCCAGTCTGGAGGACGTCTACCTCGCGCTCGGCGGGGACGCGACCCAGGGGCTGGTGAAGGCATGACCGGAGTGGGCGGGGCGACCGGGACGAGTGGGGCGGCCGTGCGTGAACCGGCAGGGAGCGAACAGGAGCAGCGCCAGGTGACGAGCATCGTTCCCGCGCAGTCGGTGACGGGACCTGCCCGGGCGGCCGAGGACGGCCGGGCAGACCGCGAGGACGACGGCCACCACGGGGCGGCGCCCGCGCCGCTCGCGCCGCGGGCCCGGCTGTTCCCCTCGCTCGCGGCCGTCTACCGCGCCCAGCTGTCCCGGGCCAGGGTCGCCCGTATCCCGCTGCTCTTCGTCGCGACCTTCCAGTCCGTCGGGATCATGGTGCTGATGCGCGGAGTCGTGGACGGCGGCTCCGAGGCGCGGGCCGTCGTCGCCGGATCCAGCGTCCTCGTGGTGGCCTTCGTCGCGCTCAACCTGCTTGCCCAGTACTTCGGGCAGCTGCGGGCCGGCGGCGGGCTCGACCACTACGCGACCCTGCCGGTGCCGCCCGCCGCCGTGGTGCTCGGCGCGGCGGGAGCGTACGCCTCCTTCACGGTGCCCGGCACGATCGTCACGGCCGTCACGGGGAGCGTGCTGTTCGGGCTGCCGCTGACGCATCTGTGGGTGCTCGTCGCCGTCATTCCGCTCTCCGGGGCGGCGCTCTCCGGGCTCGGCGCCGCGCTGGGGCTGCTCGCGCCCCGGCAGGAGCTGGCCACGCTGCTCGGGCAGCTGGGCATGTCGGCGGCGCTGCTGCTCGGCGTCCTGCCGGCCGACCGGCTGCCCGCACCGGTCGGCTGGGCCCGCGACCTGCTGCCCTCGACGTACGGTGTCGAAGCGCTCTCGCGGTCCTTCCACGCCCACCCCGACTGGGCGGTCATCGCGCTGGATCTCGCGGTCTGCGCCGTTGTCGGCGTCCTCTCGCTGGCCGTGGCCGCCTGGGCGTACCGCAGGGCAGCGGTCCGGTGAGGCGCGGCACAGGGACGCCTGGCACGATGGCACGGTGACAGCACCTCTGACGCCGCCGCACCAGCCCTCGTCCAACGGCCCCTGGCATGCCCCGCAGAAATGGGGTGGGCCCGGTGGTCCCGGTGGCCCCGGCTCCGGGGGCCTGGCGGAGTCCCAGGGGGAGAACGACCGCCGGTCGGATCTGCGGCGGGCCGCTGTCGTCACCGCGCTCGTGACCGTGGCCGGCATCGGGCTCGGGCTCCTCTGGGTGTGGCTGGCCCCACGGGTTCCGCTGATCTCCGACGGCTCGGCCGTCTTCCTCAGCGACAGCGAGGGCGAGGAGGCGATCGGCGCCGACGGTACGTTCGTGCTGCTCGCCCTGGCTTTCGGCGCGCTCTCCGCGGCGCTGGTCTTCTGGTTCCAGCGGCGTGGCGGCATCGCCATCGTGGTCGGGCTCGCGCTGGGCGGGCTGTTCGGTTCGCTGCTGGCCTGGCGGCTGGGGGTGTGGCTCGGACCGAGCCAGGACGTGGTCGCGCACGCGCGGGCGGTCGGCAAGGGCGTGGTCTTCGACGCGCCTCTTCGGCTGCGGGCGAAGGGGGCCGCGTTGCTGGTGTGGTCGATCGGGGCGATGGCGGTTCATCTCGGGCTGACCGCATTGTTCGGGCCGCGGGATCCGGAGCCGGAGTGGGGGGCGTTTCCGGGGTGGTCCGCGGGAGGGCCCGTGCCGGGGACGGGGACGGGGCCGGGCGCGCCCACGGGTGGGAGCGTGCCGCCGGCCTAGCTGGTGCCCCTGCCGGCAGGCCTTGCCCCGTCGCGCCGCCCAGCACACACTCCGCCAAGGCCTTGACGGGTGCCGGGCTCGCGAGGTCGGGTACCGGCCCGTGGGAGAAACCGGGGGGCGCCTCGGCGTCTGTCGGTCGATGTCCGTCGTCGTCACGTCGGTCGCATCCCTGAGCTGGTGACCAGCCGTACGGTGGCAACGGTCACGGCAGATGAAGCCGTGTGAGCGGCAGAGGGCCTGCCCGACGAGCCCCCTGGACCGGCCGGATGTCGAGACTCGTGGATCGGCCGGATGCGGGGCGCGACGTGCGGTCGGATTTCGTTCCAGGAAGCTCTTTCTGCTGAACCGGCGCCGATCGCCCCTCTGTTCATGCGTATGTCATGGTCTGCGCAGTGGGGGAGTGGTCCGTGTCGGCGAGCTGGGCGGACATCCAGCCTCCGGACGAGGACGATCCGGTACGTCTCGGCGCGTACACCCTGATCGGCCGTCTCGGCGCGGGCGGCATGGGGCGCGCCTATGACCGCCCCCCATTTGCCGGTCGGTCTTAGGCGTTCCTTTGCCGATGGTGGGCTGGTGGCATCAAGACGCTCCTGGCGGAAGGAGAGATCGGCCCCGTTGATCGCCGGCGGTTCGCCCGGGAAGGACCCCGAGTCATCGTCGAGAAGCGCCCCCGTCGGGGCCTCGACCAGGAAAGCGCCGGGCGGGCCGCCCTCTGCGCAAGGCCGCTCGCACGGCCTACCCCCGGCCGATCTCCGCGAACACCGCCCCCGTCAGCGACGCCAGGTCCACAGGGGACAGTTCGACCTCCAGGCCGCGGCGGCCCGCCGAGACGCAGATGGTCCCGTGGGACCGTGCCGATGCGTCCAGCACCGTACGCAGTCGCTTCCGCTGGCCCAGGGGGGAGATGCCGCCCCGTACGTAGCCGGTGGTGCGTTCCGCCGCCGCGGGGTCGGCCATCGTGGCCCGTTTGCCGCCGACCGCGGAGGCCAGCGCCTTGAGGTCGAGGGAGCCGGCCACCGGGACGACCGCCACGGTGAGGGTGCCGTCCACCTCCGCGACCAGGGTCTTGAAGACCCGGTCGGGGGAGACGCCCAGGGCGTCGGCCGCCTCCTCGCCGTAGGAGGCCGACGCCGGGTCGTGGTCGTAGGAGTGGACGGTGAAGGCCGTGCCGGCCGCGGTCAGCGCGACCGTCGCCGGGGTGCCGCCGGGCTGTTGCTGCTTCTTCGGCTTCTTCGCCACGGGGGAGGGTCCTCGGGTCGGTCGGCTGTCGGTCGGTCAGTTGGGGTGGATGGGGGGACGCGTCAGGTCGGCCGCGGGCAGGGACGGCAGATGCCGGATGACGGCGGTCTCGGAACGCAGCAGCGTCAGTTCCTCGCGCAGCCGGGTCGCGGTGTCGGGTGCCTGGAGGAGCCGCTGCTTCGACGGGATGTCGAGTACGGCGGCCGCCGCGACCAGGTACGAGACGACGGAGGGGTCGTCGGGCAGGTTCGCGCCCGTCGTCAGGGACCGTTCGCTCGCCCCGGCCAGCCGCTTCTGGTAGCTGCGGAAGGCCCGCAGGACGCCCTCGGCGAGTGCGCCCGCCTCCTCGCCGGGTTCCTCCTCCAGCTCGTCGAGTTCGGCCGTCAGATACGGGCCGCTCGCGTCCACGGAGAGCAGCTTGGCGCGGGTGGTGCCGGTCGCGAGGACCTCGAAGCTGCCGTCCGGCCGTTCCCGGATCTTCGCCGCGTCGGCGATGCAGCCGACCCGGTGGAAGGTCTGGATCGGGTCGGGTCCGAAGCCGTCCGCAGGGCCGCGCTCGACGGGAGTGCTCGTCGGATCCGGCATTCCGGCGGCCGTCGGGGCGATCTCGTGGCCGTCGCGGATCGCGACCACGGCGAAGCGGCGGGGCTCGTCGTCGTCGGTCTTCAGCAGCTCGCGCATCATGGCGCGATAACGCTCTTCGAAGACGTTGAGCGGCAGCACGAGGCCGGGGAACAGCACCGCGTTCAGCGGGAACAGAGGCAGGCGAGCGGTGGTCACAACGGTCAAGCGTAATGGCCGCGGGGCCGGCCCCGGTCGGCCCGGCCCGGCAAAGTTGTCACACAGGCCACCCGGAGCCGCGCGTCGTTCCTCGCGTCGAGGAACCGGCCGAGCGGATCGTCGGAGACGGACGACCACGGGAACGACGCCGCGTGGGGTCCGATCCGCCGGAACTGTTCCAGCGCCTCGCCCCAGCGGCCCCGGGCTACCAGCACGAAAGCCAGCAGGTTGCGGACCTCGGCGGGCCAGGGGTCGCCGGGCGCGAACGAGGCGGACAGCGTGATAGCCAGATCCACCGCAGCGTCGATCCGTTCCTCCTGCACCGACGTGGTACGGGCCTGCGGTCCCTCGACCAGCAGGGCGAAGGCGGCCCGCAGCGGCAGCGCCTGCACCAACGAGCCGGGCAGCGAGTCCTCGGCGGCCCGCTCGGCGAAGTCGAAGCATTCGCGGTGCGAGCCGTACCAGGCGGCGGAGAGGAAGCGCAGCGCCGCGACATGGCAGCCGTAGTGGTGCGAGGAGCGCTTGATCGCCTGTTCCCACAGCGCCTCGAAGGTGGTGTGCGTGGCATGGGTGCCGCGCGCGTGGTCGAGCGCGAGCCGCCAGGGCACCGGGTCGCGCTGATCGCTCTCGGCCGCCGCGGTGATCAGCGGCCCCACCTCGCGCAGTTGCTCGGCCCGGACGGGCGACTCCCAGGCCCGGCGGACCGCCAGCTCCGCCTTGACGAGCAGCGCGTCCGGGTCGTGCGGCGCGGCGGCGAGCCAGTCGGTCAGCCAGCCGTCGCGGTTGCGGGCGAACGTGACGAGCCGGCCGAGGTAGCGGTCCCGGTTCTCCCACTCGGCGCCGTCCCGGGTGGTGGCGAGGAGTTTCGCGGCCGGTTCGTACTCCCCGGCGGCGGCGGCGACGAGCGCCGGTGAGAGCCGCTCGTCGGGGGCGTCGAGCAGCACCACGTCGTCCGCGGGCAGTCCGGCGGACCCCTGCGGGGAGCGCCGGATCATGCGCGCGGTACGGAGCAGAGCGCGAAGGAATGGCATGGTGCAGACCATTGAAAAGCGCTGGTCGGGACGGCGCCAGAGGGGCACTGTGAAGCTTTGGTGCCGAGTGAATGGGTTGTATCGAGCTTGGCCAATAAAAGGTAAAGGAAAGCCAGGAACCTGGCTTGTTCCTGTTGATCCGGCGAGGCGTTTCCGGTACTGCGACCGTGGCTCGGCCGGCCGTACGACCGTGGCCTTCGCCCGTGAAGGCCACGGTCGAGGCCGCCGCGAAGGCCGCAGTCCGGGCAACCGTGACTGCCGCCCCGCGACGGGCCTCGGCGTGGCCGGGCTGCCGCCCGAAGCCGCGGTCGTGGCCGGATCCGGTCAGCCCCGGCGCAGCAGCCGCGACGCGCCGGCCGCGACCGTCGTGGCCAGTATCCAGCCGAGCAGGATGAGCACGGCCGACCCCCACTGCCAGCCGCCCTCCATCCGCCAGTAGCCGTCCTGACCGAGATCGATCACCGGCACCAGCAGGTCGAGCGCGTACAGCGCCGGGTTCCACGCCGGATGCTCGTCGTGTTTGATCGCCGCCGGGACGTGCTGGGAGAAGGCCAGCGCGCCCGCCGCCCACAGCACCGCCATCCACACCGCGGCCCGCCCAGGCCGGTAGCCGTACGCCACCGTCCAGTCCTGCAGGAAACCCCAGAGCTTCGCGGCGGGCGGCAGCGTCTCGCGCCGCCGCCGCTGCTTGGCCAGCAGTACCTCGCGGGCGTCCGCGTCCTCCCCGCAGCTGCGCAGCACCGTCGCGAGGCGTTCGTACGGCTCCGGTACGTACTCCGGGGTCGCCGCCGCCACCCACTCCAGGCGACGGGAGAGCGGGAAGTGCCCGTACGGGACGAGGTTCTCGTACACGAAACCACCCATCGCCAGCCCGCCGGGCCCCGGCCAGCTGGTGGAGACGTCGATCAGCGTGACGACCTTCGCGCCGTTCAGCACGACCCGGCCCTCCTCCGGCCGCTCCGCGTTGAACCGCAACTCCGGGGCGACGATCCGGCGCAGCGACAGCTCCTCGTGCCGGGCCAGCACGAACCGTGCCTTGTGCAGGTCGACCGCGTCGCCGAACCGCCCGTCGTCCAGGCGCACCCCGCCGCGGCACTCGAAGATCTGCGATCGCGTCCCGCGCGCCGGGGTCGCGGCCATGACGATGCCGTACGGGGGAGTGGTGCCCTGGTTCCCCGTGTCGATGCTGACCCACGCCTCGCTCATGTACAGCGTCCGCTCCACCGTCAGCTGCGGGGCGTTCAGCGCGCGCCGGCCCTCTCTGCCCCGCAGCCGGCTGCCGCGCAGGCTCAGCGAACCGCCGACCTTCGCCCCGCGCAGGCTCAGCTCGCCGCGCGCCTCGATCAGCTCCGCCTGGAGGTCCTGGGCGACCGCCAGCCCGTCGGCAGCCAGGGCGCGCCCGCCCCGGTCCGGCCCGATCTCGATCTGGTTGATCAGCAGATCGGTGCCGATCTGGGCGTCGGTGAGGCGGATCCCGCGCTTGACGCGGCAGCGCGGCAGATGCAGATCGCCCTCGGTGCGCAGCCGGGCCGCCTCCAGCCGCGGCATCGCGCAGCCGACGATCCGCAACGTCGTGAAATGGCATTCGGGCAGCACCACCTCGTTCTCGAAGCGGCAGCCGGTCAGCTCGACGTACGGCGCGACGCGCCCGCCCGCGAGATCGAGCGTCCCGGTGATCCGTACGCCCCGGAGCTTCAGCGCGGCGACCCGGCCGGGCCGCGGCGGCGGCCCGGCCAGCAACAGCCGGGCGACGACGCGCCCGTCCACACTGCGCTCCGGTCCCCAGGCGCGCGGCGCGAACGGATCGTCCCGCGCTGGGTCGCGGGCGCGCAGATCGTAGGTGCTGCCGTTCCGGAAGGCCTGCCACATGCCCAGCTCGGCCGCGCTGAGCCCGTCCGGGAAATCGCCGTCGTGCGGTTCGGTCACGGGGTGCCCCTTCCGCTCGGAGCTGTTCTTCCCGCTGTGTGACGACGTGAACGCTATTGGTCAGCAGTGACACCCGGGAGATGTATCAGCCAGTGATACGGGCGACCGGACGCCGCGGGCGGTCTGCGAGAATTGCGGTGTGATCTCTCGAATCGATCTGCGCGGCGATGTCCTCCCAGAGGGCGGAGCCCTGCGCGACCTGCTGCCCCGTGCCGAGTTCGACGTGGAAGCCGCTCTGGAGACGGTGCGGCCCATCTGCGAGGACGTACGCCATCGTGGCTCGGCGGCAGTGATCGAATGGGGGGAGAAATTCGACGGCGTACGGATCGACTCGATCCGCGTTCCGGCCGCGGCGATCGCCGAGGCGCTGGAGGGGCTCGCCCCCGCCGTACGGGCCGCGCTGGAGGAGTCGATCCGACGCGCCCGCCTCGTCCACCGCGAGCAGCGCCGCACCACGCACACCACCCAGGTCGTCCCCGGCGGCACCGTCACCGAGAAGTGGGTGCCGGTCGAACGCGTCGGGCTCTACGTACCGGGCGGGCGCTCCGTCTACCCGTCGTCCGTCGTCATGAACGTCGTACCGGCCCAGGAGGCGGGCGTCGAGGGCATCGCCGTCGCTTCCCCGCCGCAGAAGGCCTTCGGCGGCCTGCCGCACCCCACCATCCTCGCCGCCTGCGCCCTGCTCGGCGTCGACGAGGTGTACGCGGCGGGCGGCGCCCAGGCCGTCGCGATGTTCGCGTACGGAACGGCCGAATGCCTTCCGGTGAATCTCGTCACCGGCCCCGGCAACATCTATGTCGCCGCCGCCAAGCGCCTCCTCAAGGGCCGGATCGGCATCGACGCCGAGGCGGGCCCCACCGAGATCGCGATCCTCGCCGACTCCACCGCCGACCCGGTGCACGTCGCCGCCGACCTGATCAGCCAGGCCGAGCACGACCCGATGGCCGCCGCCGTCCTCGTCACCGACTCCGAGGAGCTGGCCGCCGCCACCGAGGCCGAGCTGAAGCCGCAGATCGCCGCGACCAAGCACGTCACCGACCGGATCGAGCCCGCGCTGGCCGGCCGCCAGTCCGCGATCGTCCTGGTCGACGACCTGGAGGACGGCCTCAAGGTCGTCGACGCGTACGCCGCCGAGCACCTGGAGATCCAGACCGCAGACGCCGCCGCCGTCGCCGGCCGGGTCCGCAACGCCGGAGCGATTTTCGTCGGCCCGTGGGCCCCGGTCTCGCTCGGCGACTACTGCGCCGGCTCCAACCACGTCCTGCCCACCGGCGGCTGCGCCTGCCACTCCTCGGGCCTCTCGGTGCAGTCCTTCCTGCGCGGCATCCACATCGTCGACTACACCCGCGACGCGCTCGCCGAGGTCACCCACCATGTCGTGACCCTCGCCGAGGCGGAGGACCTCCCCGCCCACGGCGCCGCGCTCAAGGCCAGGTTCGGCGGAGAGGTTCCACAGCAGTGACGCACAGCAACACCCCTCGCAAGGCCACCCGCATCGACGAGCTCCCGATCCGTGACGAGCTGCGCGGAAAGTCCCCGTACGGGGCCCCGCAGCTCGACGTACCGGTGCGGCTGAACACCAACGAGAACCCGTACCCGCTGCCCGATGCGCTCGTCGACCGGATCGCCGAGCGCGTCCGCGAGGCCGCCCGCGACCTCAACCGCTACCCCGACCGGGACGCCGTCGAACTCCGTACGGAACTGGCCCGCTACCTCAGCCGCACCGCCGGGCACGAGGTCGCCCTCGCCAACGTCTGGGCCGCCAACGGCTCCAACGAGGTGCTCCAGCAGCTGCTCCAGACGTTCGGCGGCCCGGGACGTACCGCGATCGGCTTCGAGCCCTCGTACTCCATGCACGCCCTCATCGCCCGCGGTACCGGCACCGGCTGGATCTCCGGACCGCGCAACGAGGACTTCACCATCGACGTCGACGCGGCCCGGAAGGTCATCGCCGAGCACCGGCCCGACGTCGTCTTCATCACCTCGCCCAACAACCCCACCGGCACCGCCGTCGACGCCGACACCGTCCTCGCGCTGTACGAGGCGGCCCAGGCCGCCAAGCCGTCGATGGTCGTCGTCGACGAGGCGTACGGCGAGTTCAGCCACCACGCGTCGCTGCTCCCGCTGATCGAGGGCCGGCCGAACATGGTGCTGTCGCGCACCATGTCGAAGGCGTTCGGCGCCGCCGGGCTGCGCCTGGGCTACCTCGCCGCCGACCCCGCCGTCGTCGACGCGGTCCAGCTGGTGCGGCTGCCGTACCACCTGTCCTCCATCACCCAGGCCACCGCGCTCGCCGCCCTGGAGCACACCGATACGCTGCTCGGATACGTCGCCCAGCTCAAGAGCGAGCGCGACCGGATCGTCACGGAGCTGCGCGCGCTCGGCTACGACGTCACCGACTCGGACGCCAACTTCGTCCAGTTCGGCCGCTTCGCCGACAGCCACACCGCCTGGCAGCGGATCCTCGACCGGGGCGTCCTGGTCCGGGACAACGGCGTACCGGGATGGCTGCGGGTCTCCGCGGGCACCCCGGCAGAGAACGACGCGTTCCTCGATGCGGTACGCGAACTGAAGAAGGAGCACGACGCATGACTCGCGCGGCCCGCGTAGGAAGAGTCGAACGCACCACCAAGGAAACCTCGGTCCTCGTCGAGATAAACCTCGACGGCACCGGCAAGGTCGATGTGTCGACCGGGGTCGGGTTCTACGACCACATGCTCGACCAGCTCGGCCGGCACGGGCTCTTCGACCTCACGGTCAAGACCGACGGCGACCTGCACATCGACTCGCACCACACCATCGAGGACACCGCCCTCGCGCTCGGCGCCGCGTTCAAGCAGGCACTCGGCGACAAGGTCGGCATCTACCGCTTCGGCAACTGCACCGTCCCGCTGGACGAGTCGCTGGCCCAGGTCACCGTCGACCTGTCCGGCCGCCCGTACCTGGTGCACACCGAGCCCGAGAACATGGCGCCCATGATCGGCGCGTACGACACGACGATGACCCGGCACATCCTGGAGTCCTTCGTCGCCCAGGCGCAGATCGCCCTGCACGTCCACGTGCCGTACGGGCGCAATGCCCACCACATCGTGGAGTGCCAGTTCAAGGCGCTCGCCCGTGCCCTGCGCTACGCCAGCGAGCACGACACGCGTGCTGCCGGAATACTTCCCTCCACGAAGGGCGCGCTGTGACCGGCCTCAACACCATCCTGATCCTGGTCGGCCTGTTCCTGGCCGGCGGGGTCTACTCCTTCTCGAAGCAGAAGATGCCCAAGGGAGTCATCGTCCTGCTCGGGCTCGCTTCCGCGATGTGCCTGGTCGCGGGCGTCATGCGCATCCAGGGACTCTGGGACTGAGGTAGGACTTGTGAGCGACCAGAAGAGCGGTCGGAACAACGACCGGCAGAAGAGCGGCAAGAAGAAGGTCGTCGTCTTCGACTACGGCTTCGGCAACGTCCGCTCCGCCGAGCGGGCCCTGGCCCACGTCGGCGCGGACGTCGAGATCACCCGCGACTACGAGAAGGCGATGAACGCCGACGGGCTGCTGGTGCCCGGCGTCGGCGCGTTCTCCGCCTGCATGGAGGGGCTGAAGAAGGCCCGCGGCGAATGGATCATCGGCCGCAGACTGGCCGGCGGCCGCCCCGTCATGGGCATCTGCGTCGGTATGCAGATCCTCTTCGAGCGAGGCATCGAGCACGGCGTGGAGACGGAGGGGCTGGACGAATGGCCCGGTACCGTCGCCCCGCTGAAGGCCCCGATCGTTCCGCACATGGGCTGGAACACCGTGCGGTCCCCCGAGGACTCCCAGCTCTTCGCAGGTCTCGACCCCGAGGCCCGGTTCTACTTCGTGCACTCCTACGCCGTGCACGACTGGAGCCTGGAGGTCACCAACGCCAAGATCCGCGCGCCCCGGGTCACCTGGGCCACCCACGGCGAGCCGTTCGTCGCTGCCGTGGAGAACGGCGCCCTGTGGGCCACCCAGTTCCACCCCGAGAAGTCCGGCGATGCCGGCGCCCAGCTGCTGACCAACTGGATTGAGACGCTGTAATGCCGAAGCTTGAACTCCTCCCCGCCGTCGACGTCCGCGACGGCCAGGCCGTCCGCCTCGTCCACGGCGAGTCCGGCTCCGAGACTTCCTACGGCGACCCGCTGCAGGCCGCTCTCGCCTGGCAGCAGGCGGGCGCCGAATGGCTGCATCTCGTCGACCTGGACGCTGCGTTCGGGACCGGTGACAACCGGGCGCAGATCGCCGAGGTCGCCCGCTCCATGGACATCAAGGTCGAGCTCTCCGGCGGCATCCGCGACGACGCCTCGCTGGCCGCCGCCCTCGCCACCGGCTGCACCCGGGTCAACCTCGGCACCGCCGCGCTGGAGACCCCTCAGTGGGTCGCCAAGATCATCGCCGAGCACGGTGACAAGATCGCCGTCGGCCTCGACGTCCGCGGCACGACGCTGCGCGGCCGCGGCTGGACCCGCGACGGCGGCGACCTCTACGAGACGCTCGCCCGCCTCGACTCCGAGGGCTGTGCCCGCTACGTCGTCACCGACATCGCCAAGGACGGCACGCTCCAGGGCCCCAATCTGGAGCTCCTGAAGAACGTCTGCGCCGCCACCGACAAGCCCGTCGTCGCCTCCGGAGGCGTCTCCTCGCTGGACGACCTGCGGGCCATCGCCTCGCTCGTCCCGGACGGCGTCGAGGGCGCGATCGTCGGCAAGGCGCTGTACGCCAAGGCGTTCACCCTCGAAGAAGCGCTGCAGGTGGTCTCCGGATGAGCGATTCCGTCAACCGCATCTCCTCGGGCGCCCCCTGGGAGGAGAAGTTCGGCTACTCCCGCGCGGTCGAGCTGCCGAACGGCCTTGTCCTGGTGGCGGGTTGCACGTCGGTGGAGAACGGGCAGATCTCCGCGGGCGGCCCGTACGAGCAGACCGTCACCTCCTTCAAGGTCGCCTTCGATGCGCTGAAGCAGCTCGGTCTGGGCCGTGAGGACATCGTCCGCACCCGGATGTACGTCACGCACGCCCGGGACGTGGACGAGGTCGGCCGTGCCCACAAGGAGCTCTTCGACGACGTCCGCCCCGCGGCATCGATGATCATCGTGTCCGGTTTCGTGGACCCGAGCCTGGTCGTCGAGGTCGAGGTCGAGGCCTACCGGGCAGGTGCGCGATGACTCTCGCGGTACGCGTCATCCCGTGCCTGGACGTCGACCAGGGCCGGGTCGTCAAGGGCGTCAACTTCCAGAACCTGCGCGACGCGGGCGACCCCGTCGAGATGGCGAAGCTGTACGACGCCGAGGGCGCCGACGAGCTGACCTTCCTGGACATCACCGCGTCCAGCGGCGACCGGGAGACCACCTACGACGTGGTGCGCCGCACCGCCGAGCAGGTCTTCATCCCGCTCACCGTCGGCGGCGGCGTCCGCACCGCCGACGACGTCGACAAGCTGCTGCGGGCCGGCGCGGACAAGGTCGGCGTCAACACCGCGGCCATCGCCCGCCCCGACCTCATCCGGGAGATCGCCGAGCGCTTCGGCCGCCAGGTCCTGGTGCTCTCCGTGGACGCCCGGCGCACCCCCGCGGGCACCTTCGAGGTCACCACGCACGGCGGCCGCAAGGGCACCGGCATCGACGCCGTCGAGTGGGCGCACCGGGCCGCCGAGCTGGGCGCGGGCGAAATCCTGCTCAACTCCATGGACGCCGACGGCACCAAGGACGGCTACGACACCGAGATGATCGCGGCGGTCCGGCAGCACGTGACCGTCCCCGTCATCGCCTCCGGCGGCGCGGGCCGGCTCGCGGACTTCGCGCCGGCCATCGCGGCGGGGGCCGACGCGGTGCTCGCCGCGTCCGTCTTCCACTTCGGCGATCTGCGGATCTCCGAGGTCAAGGGCGCTCTCAGGGAGGCCGGACACCCGGTCCGCTGACCCGCGCGTACGGAGCGATCGCCGGACGTAGC
>NZ_JBHVFF010000206.1:0-15430 GCF_042801895.1 Streptomyces sp. NPDC057543
GCCCGCGGGCTGATCAGGCTATTGAAGCGGTCCCTTCCTTTGCCCCACAGTTCTGAAAGGTACTCGTGATGAGTCGAGGCTTGATCGTCGTGGATGTGCAGAACGACTTCTGCGAAGGGGGGAGTGTTCCTGTCGCGGGAGGCGCGCGGATCGCTTCGGCGATCGCCGGTCTGGTTGAGCAGAGCGCGGGGCGCGACTACCAGTACGTCGTGGCCACCCGGGACCATCACATCGATCCGGGCAGCCACTTCTCCGAGACCCCGGACTTCCAGGACAGCTTCCCCGTCCACTGCGTGGCAGGAAACGAAGGCAGCGAATTCCACCCCCACTTCGCGCCTGTCGTCACGGACGGCAAGGTGCACGCCGTGTTCTTCAAGGGTGCCCGCTCTGCCTCGAAGAGCGGCTTCGAAGGCGCGGACTCGGAAGGAACCTCCCTGGCGGACTGGCTGCGTGCCCGTGGGGTCGAGGACGTCGACGTGGTGGGCATCGCGACGGATCACTGCGTGCGTGCGACCGCGCTGGACGCCGTCGCGGCGGGCTTCCGTGCGCGGGTACGTCTCGACTACTCGGTCGGGGTCGCCCCGCGCACAACAGCTGCCGCCCTGAACGACTTCCGCCAGGCAGGCGTGGACGTCTCCGGCGAGACACCCGTACCGGAACAGCCCTGACACCGGATTCGAGGCGCGACTTGCACCGACATCCCGCCAGCCCGGCTTCGGCCGTGTCCACCTGATCACCGGGCCGGACGCGGTGGGACGCCTCGCACGTGAGGTCTGGGACTACGAGCGCTACGCCGGACACCGCGTCCGGGAAGGAGCGCGGGGCACCAACGGCACCACGTACCCGTTCTGGCAACGCCACCGCTACACCCGCTCCGAGCGCTTCCCCCGGCTGCACTTCGGCAACATGAAGGAGCTCGACGAACCGCTCCAGCGAGCGTGCCGAGCTCCATGCGCCTGCTCGTCACCGCCGATGTCCCGACTACCGACGAGCCCCTCTACGTGCCGTGCCCACGACATCACCCGATGCGCCGCGTATCGGCCAGATCCCCGGACGTCCCACTGCAGCTCCCGGTACGACTTCCCACCCGCACGGGTGACGCCCGCCGGGCAGCAACGATTCTTCGCCGATCAGGGCTGGAGCATGAGGGGCATGATTCGTCCTCTGCGCCATATCACCACCTTCTTCGCGGCCGCCGCAGTGGTCGCCGGTCTCGCGGTCACCACCGCTCCCGCCACGGCCGCCACCTCCCACAGCCGCGTCGGCCGGGCCCCGGCTGCCCGCGACCTGCCGGAGGCGCCTGACGCCGCGAAGGCCCGCAAGCTATTTGCGAGCCTCGGCGTGGCCGACGAGGCAGTCGGCGTCATCTGCGGCACCGACCGCAGATCGGGGCTCACGGTGGGGACGGCCCGCGCCAGGGACTGCGCCACAGCGCTCCAGGTCGCGAGCGTCTACACGCGGAGGTGGAACAGCGGCGGCGAAGGGGCCGCGACCGTCCACGCCGCAGGATCCGTCTGGAGCTGTCGGGAACAGCCAGGTCCGTTGAATCCGTATCAGGAATGCGTCGAGACAGGCCGCACCGGTCGGTGGGTCACCCTGACGTCCTGATCAAGACGCCCGTCGCCGCTACGGGCCTGCTGGTCGCAGCGCTCGCCGATCGTCCAGACCTGCTTCGGAGGTGTGCTCATGATGTACGTCCGCATGCTCGTGGCGGCCGGCACTGGGTGATCCTGGTCGTGGCCGATGAGAACGACGTCCGTGGCTACTCCCGGGCGCAGTTCCCGCACTGGATCACCCGGTACGGCACCTGCGACACCCGCGAGGTCGTGCTTCGGCGCGATGGCCGGGACGCAGTGCAGGGCGACCAGTGCCGTGCCGTGTCCGGGATGTGGTACTCGGAGTGCGACGGGAAGACGGTCACCTCGGCCTCCGGAATCGACATCGACCACGTCGTCCCGCTCAAGGATGCGTGGAGGTCGGGGGCACCTGAGTGGTCGACGCCTGAGCGACGCGCCTTCGCGAACGACTTTGCGCCGCCAGCAGCTTCCACATCACCGCCGAGCGCTCGCACCACACCGCTGGCCTCACGCTCGAAGCCGTACTGACCGACGAGGCCGGCGACGTGTGCGTGGCCGCCGTGCCCGCGGACGACCTCGCACCTGGCCTCACCCTGCCGGTCCCGGCCGGGACCGGCTGTGGTCACCTCAGGACCCCTCCTTGGCCGTCTCCCGGCGCGGCAGGACCACAGGCACGGACAGCAACGCCCGGGCGACCCGGTACAGCAGCGAGATGATCACTGGTGCAACATCCCAGCCACCGCCGAGAGGTCTTGCACGCGAACTCCCACCTGCAGCAACGACTTTACGAGCCCCACACGACCCGGGCTTCGCCCGGCCCGGCGACACCAATTCTAATACCGGTATAGTAAGGCCGGTATAGTTATTGGTTGCGTGAGAAGGGCATCCCATGATCGAAATCCTCAACCCCACCCTGCTGGCCCGGGCAAAAACCACCGGCGCCCTGGTCGGTGACATCCTGCAGACACTGAAGAGCCGTAGCACGATCGGCACGAACCTTCTGGACATCGACCGGTGGGCCGAGAAAATGATCGTCGAGGCGGGAGCGTCGTCCTGCTACGTCGACTATGAGCCCTCCTTCGGACGCGGCCCGTTCGGCCACTACATCTGCACGGCCGTCAACGACGCCGTGCTCCACGGACGCCCGTACGACTACACGCTTACCGACGGCGATCTGCTGACACTCGACCTCGCCGTCTCCAAAGGCGGAGTCGCTGCCGACGCTGCCATCAGCTTCATCGTGGGCGACGCACATCCCCCAGAGAGCGTCGCGATGATCAGTGCAACCGAACGCGCGCTGGCCGCTGGGATCGCCGCTGCCGGGCCCGGGGCCCGCATCGGCGACATCTCCCATGCCATCGGCACAGTCCTCAGCAAGGCCGGGTACCCGATCAACACCGAGTTCGGAGGGCATGGCATCGGATCAACGATGCACCAGGACCCACACGTTGCGAACACCGGACGGCCTGGCCGTGGATACAAACTGCGCCCCGGGCTGCTGCTGGCACTGGAGCCGTGGGTCATGGCGGACACCGCTGAACTGGTCACTGATGCTGACGGGTGGACGCTCCGAAGTGCGACAGGCTGCCGGACAGCACACAGCGAGCACACGATCGCTATCACCGACGACGGAGCCGAAATCCTCACCTTGCCGAAGCAGACGCAGACTCAGACGCAGCCATGAGAAACGACCACCTTCCACCAACAGCAACCACCCTGACCAGAGCCGCATGGACGTGTTCAAGATTCGGGGTCAAGGCCCGTCCCGCTCATGTGTGGGCAGTTCGACGCGCGTGGCATGTGCCGGAGAGCCGGGTTCAGCAACCTTCGGCCTGCGACGATTCCCAGACCGAGCAGTCGTGGGCGAAGAGCACACGCCGTGGGTCGAACTCGGCGAGTCGCTCCAGCCAGCGCTGGTAGGGAGGAAGGGGCTGCTCCACGCCCTGGAGTGCCGCGTGACGGGCCAGTTGGTCGGATGCGAAATGGGAAGCGAAGTCGTGAGCCTGGCCGGCGAGGACTACTGTGCCGTCCGCCTGCCTGACGACCAGCGACTGATGCCCTTGAGTGTGTCCAGGCGTCGGAATGATCCAGGCTCCCGGCCAGACCTCGGTTTCGCCGGCTACTTCCTCGTAGGTTGCGCCGGGGAAGTCGATCAGTTCATCGAAGGTGTAGTTGCCCCGACGAGCGGTGGCCAGTTCGACGTCCTGAACCAGGATGGGCTTGCCGCCCAGGAGGGGGTTCCCGCCGCAGTGGTCGAAGTGCAGGTGGCAGTTCACGACCACGGAGATGTCATCAAGGGCAACTCCGGATTCTGACAGGGCATCCTGCAACGCCCGCCGTTGGGGTCGGTAGTGCGCTTCGGTTTCGGGGTCCGCGCTGCCGATGCCGGTATCGAAGAGGATCAACCCCTTGTCGTGTTGCACCAGGTAGGCAAGGACAGGTTCGACTCGGGGTTGTGGGCCGCCCGCCTCCGATGCAGGCCGGATGAAGTACCCGAGATCAAGTCGACGCACCGCCATGTTCTTCCCCATGTAGCCATCCTGGCAGGTCGTGCCTACACATGACCGGGACCCAGCCATACACGCCTGCAGAAGAGCGGGACTGCCTACACATCGCAGAGAGAGGACAACAGCGACGGGTGGCCATCAAGAGGCTGCTTGCTCTGCACGCTCATCCGAATGTCCGCCGCTGCTTCAAGGCCTCCCCTGAGGCGATCGCCGGACCTACCAGCCTGCTCGCGCCCGGCGACAGCCGACGCTGAGGCCCCTTTTCGGCGCGGACCGTTGCGGGCTGCGCGTCAGGATCAGCGTGGCCGGCGTTGCACGACGTCGGCAAGCACCGTGGTCACCAGCTTGTTGACGGTTGCCGTCGTCGGTGGGTCGGGGTCACGGTCTGCGAACAGGAGATGCCCGCCTCCGACCAAGGAGAGGGTGAGCGAGTCGGTGTCGGCGTCGGCCGAGATGCGGCCCATTGCGCGCTCGTCGGCCAGGTAAGCGGAGACCGCGGTCGTGACCTGGGCGAGGATCGCGATGCCGCCTCCGGGCCTGGCTTGCCGCAGCCGCGCGCGCAACTCGTCCCGGAAAGTGATGAGCGGGATGATCGCCACGGGAACCGGTCCGAACAGGGTGATCAGCGCGCCGGTGAGGTTATCAGCCACGTTTCCGGTGCCGACAGTCTCGCGCAGCGCATGCGCTTGCGTCTCAAGCTGTGCGGCCCGGTCGAGCACGAGCTCGGTGAGGAAAGCGTCGAAGTCGGTGAAGTGCCGGTGCAGGACGCCTTTGGCGCAGACTGCCTCGTCGGTGACGGCCCGGCTGGTCAGCCCGTTCGGGCCATCCCGCAGCAGCACGCGTTCGGCGGCGTCGAACAGCTGCTGCCGAGCGTCGCGAAGGTGTACTCCGGTCGGCACTTACAGATCCTCTCGTGCGCCAGGCTCCTGGCATCCGTTGGCCTATGGGCGCTTGCCCACTAAAGTGAACGCATGCCCACTCTACCGCGAGAGCAACCAGAGCCGGCGCAACCGCATCAGGCTCGACAGCTGGCCGAGTCTTTCGGCACGGATGCGCAACGCTACGACCAGGCCCGACCGGGCTATCCCGATGGCCTGGTGGCGCGTATCGTCGCCGGGAGCCCGGGGCCTGACGTGCTCGACGTCGGCTGCGGCACGGGCATCGCGGCCCGTCAATTCCAGGCCGCCGGTTGCGTCGTACTCGGTGTCGAGCCGGATGCGCGGATGGCCGACTTCGTGCAAGCACGCGGCCTGCAGGTCGAGGTGGCAACCTTCGAAGCCTGGGAGCCGGCTGGTCGAGTGTTCGACGCATTGATCGCCGCTCAGTCATGGCACTGGGTCGACCCGGTCGCCGGCGCCGTGAAGGCGGCCCAGGTGCTGCGTCCGAACGGGCGCCTGGCGATCTTCGGGCACGTATTCGAGCCGCCTGCCGAGGTGGCCGAGCCGTTCGCGGCTGCTTACCGTCGGGTGGCGCCCGACTCCCCGATCAGCAATCAGCCGGCGCGACGTCCGCTGGACATGTACCGAGCGGGGTACGCGAAGATCGCCGACAAGATCCGCGAGACCGAGCAGTTCGACGACCCGGAACAGTGGCGATTCGGCTGGGAGCAGTCCTACACGCGCGACCAATGGCTGGGCCTGCTCCCCACTACCGGCGGCCTCACCCGGCTTCGTCCCGATCAGCTGGCCGAGATACTGGGCGCGGTCGGCCATGCTATCGACGCTCTGGGTGGCCGCTTCACGATGCACTACACCACTTTGGCGACCACCGCCGTACGCGCCGGCACCCCTTGATCCGCTGCCACACGGTCGCGCGGGCCCGCGCACGTTACTCGTCCTCGGAAGCGCCCGGATCACGCAGCGGGCGCAGACCCCCGGGCAGCTCGGGGAGCTGGAAGAAGTACCGGCCGAGCATGTTGATGTGATGCCGCACGAACGGCGAGAGGCAGGGCCACGTCCTCATCGTGGACGTCCAAGCCGTCCGTACGCAACTGGTTCACCGCGGCGTCCATGTACCGAGTGTTGAACAGTACGAGCGCGTTGAGGACCAAGCCCAGGGCGCCGATCTGGTCTTATCCGAACTGGCTAAGGGCTGTCCCGTCATCCCTGGTGGATCAGCGCGCGGCGTCAGATGCGGTGCATCGCAAGGCGGAGGGGCGCCCGCATACTGGCTGTATTCGGGCGTTCCGACAACGCGGCGAGGTGCCGTAGCTGTCGTCGTACGCCCGCCAGGGACTACGGGACAGCCCTTAGAGAGCCGTGCCGGTGCCGCTGTCGGTTGCGCGGCGCCTGCGTGCCGCCGCCACGAGGCCCGCGCCGGTCAGGATGCTCACGCCCGCGAGTGCGCCCAGGGAGGCCAGGACCACGGTGCTGGTACCCGTCGGGGCCATCGGCGAGTCCGGCGGTGTCCGGTCTCCGGCGGCCTGCCGGATCAGATCGGCGACGACGTCGGGGTGCGAGATCATCGCGGCGTGGGAGGAGTCCACCTCGACGGTGTGCGATGTGGCGCGCTTGGCCTCGAATCGTTCGAGATCCGGGGCGATGGCCTTGTCCCGGGTGGCGACCAGCGCCCAGGACGGGATGGTCCGCCAGGCCGCCGCAGTCGCCTTTTCCATGAACGCGGCTCCGCTGATGGGGTGTTGGGCAGCGGCCAGCGCGGCCGCGGTGTCCGACGGCACGTCCGCCGCGAAGACGTCGTGGAACTTCTCGGACCGGATGTACAGGTCGGTGCCCTCCTTGCCGTCGGAGCCCAGGGACGGCACCGGCTTCAGGGCCGTGTTCAGGTCGCTGCCCGCGAACTTCGTGCCCAGATCCGCGAGCCTCTCCCCCTTGTCCGGCATGAACGCGGACACGTACACCAGCGATTTGACGTTCGGGTTCCCGGCGGCGGCGTCGCCGATCACCGCACCACCGTAGGAATGCCCGGCCAGCACGATCGGTCCCTTGATGGTCTTCAGGACGTCGGCAAGGTACGCGGAGTCACCGGCGAGCCCGCGCAGCGGATTGGCCGGGACCGTGACCTGGTACCCGTGACGTTTCAGTCGTTCCACCACGCCGTTCCAGCCCGAGGCATCGGCGAACGCGCCGTGCACCAGCACCACCGTGGGCTTGGCGCCGGCCGGATCGCCGCCGTCGGCTGCGGCGGCGGGTACCGGGGCCGCAGCCAGGGCGGCCGTGGTGAGCGCGGCCGCGAGGGCCTGCGCGCGACGCCCGCGTATCCGTCTCCGCGGGGCGAGGAAGGTCGAGACGGTCATGCTGTTCTCTCTTCGTCGTGGAAGGGTTGGTTGGGCTCAGCGTCGCCAGGGCCGGCCGGAACAGCGCGACACGAGGAGCAGGAGAGTGAAGACCGCCGACGTTCGAGTGAGAAGTGAGCGACGCGGAGTGACGAGACGGAAGGGTCCTGCCGCTCCTCGTACACCGTGGTGACCGTCCCACGAGGGGCGGTGGCGGACCGGGTGAGGTATTCCGGAATCATGGTGTCCCGGCGATTCCTGCAATCGTTCCGCGAGTCCGGAAGACGCAGGAACTCACTCGTGGCGGTGCCGTTCGCGCTGATCGCCCTCGTCACGGTGGTGGACATCGTCACGCCGCCGGATGTCCATCTCGGCCCGTTCCTGGTGGCGGCACCCGCGCTGGCCGCCTCGTTCTCCGGGCCGCACATGACGGCGTGCGTCGGCGCCGTCGCCGTGCTGGCCCAGTCCGTGGTGGCCGCCGGGCACACCGGAGTCAGCGACCTCAACCACACCTATCAGATCGTCGCGCTCATCCTCATCTCCGCCTTCGTCACCTTCTTCGCCCACCTGAGAGAACGCAACGCGCTGGCGGTGACGCAGTTGCGTTCGGTGGCCGAGGCGGCGCAGCGTGTGGTGCTGCGGCCGCTGCCGGTACGAAGTGGCCCGCTGCGCATCGCCTCGGTCTATCTGGCGGCGGAGGCGGAGGCGCAGATCGGGGGCGATCTCTACGCGGCCGCCCGCACCGGCGACGGCACCCGGCTGATCATCGGTGATGTGCGTGGCAAGGGGCTGTCCGCGATCGGTGAGGCAGCGAGCGTGCTGGGTGCCTTCCACGCGCTGTCCCGCCAGGAGTCGCGGCTGCCGGATCTGGTGGCGCGTCTGGAGGCGAGCGTCGCACCGGCCCAGAACTTCGCCGTTCACGGCGGGGACGGGGACGACGACGAGGATCTCGCGGAGTCCTTCGTCACCGCGGCCGTTCTCGACGTCCCCGATGACGGCGCCGAGCTCCACCTGGTCAGCTGCGGTCATCCACCGCCACTGCTGCTGCGGGGTGGCGAGGCGATCCCGCTCCATGTACGGACGCCGTCCCCGCCGCTCGGTCTGGCGCACCTGGTGGTCACCGAACACATGACGGAGACGTTCACCTTCGGCGTCGGTGACACCCTGCTGCTGTACACGGACGGTGTCATAGAGTCCCGGGACCGGTCGGGGGTCTTCTACCCGCTCCGGGAACGGGCCGCGTCGCGGTGCGGCCAGGCCCCGGAACGCCTGCTGAAGTCGCTCTGCGCCGACCTCGTCCGCCACGCGGGCGGCCGCCTGGGCGACGACGCGGCACTGGTCGCCATCGAACGTCTCCCTGCTCAGGGATGACCCCCATCGGCCTCTGCGCGGGCGGCCCGCGGCCCGCGCCGCCTCAGTTCTGGCCGCCTCGCAGCCGGCGCGACACGGCGCGCAGCCAGGGGTGGCGTTCGTGCACGTGCGCCGAACGCCGGTCGAGCTCCTTGCCCAGGCGTTCCGTGCGCTTGTCGATGTCGAGCTCGTCCAGGATCCGGTCCACTTCGGCGAGCAGGGCTCCGTGCAACTGCCACTGTCCGGGGTGTTCCTGAACAGCCTCAAGAAGCAGGACCGCCACCCGGTTGCGGGTCGTGCGGCTGACGGCGAGTGCGCGGGCCAGCCGGTCCTCCGCCTCCTCGGCGTTCTCCGCGACCGGAGTGGTGATCAGCTCCGAGAAGCTCTCGACGGCTCCGGCCATCTGCCCGAACAGCTCCTTCAGGGGTGCGGCGACGTCGGCGGGGAACAGCGTCTCCTCGGTACGGGCCTTGGCCAGGTCGGTCAGCGTGCGGGACAGCACCCGCAGCACCACGGCGCAGATCTCCAGGGTGTCCAGACCGGTGCGCAGCACGACCCGGTACAGCAGTCCCTGCCGGACGCGGGGATTGAGCGTGAGGCCTTCCTCGGCCTGCCGGAGCGAGGCGTCGACCTCCACGATGTCGTGGTCCAGCCGGCGGGCCTCGTGGAGCCGGTCGGCCGCCCGCTGGACCGAGATGTGCCCCGTGACGTCGTCCCCCATGGCTCGGAACATGTGTCCCATCGCCCGGGCCAGGCTGTCGATGGAGGCTCCCGCGGGCTGTACCCACACCGGTGGTGCGAAGAGCAGGTTGAACAGCAGTCCCACGCCCGCGCCGATCAGGGTCTCCAGCACGCGGTCCCACGCGGTGGACGCGACCTGCGAGACGCCCAGGACGAGCATCGCGCTGATCGCCACCTCGGGGACGAACTCGTCGACCCGCACCAGCCGCCCGATGATCAGCGAGGCGAAGATCGTCAGTCCGAGGCTCCACCAGCTGAGGCCGACCAGGGCGCTGAGCGCGGTGGCGATCAGCACCCCGACCACGACCGAGTTCACCCGGCGGATCCCGGTGGTGAGGGTCGCGTAGAGGGTGACCTGTACGACGAGGAGGGCGGTGAGCGGTGCCGTGAGCGGTGCGGGGTGCGGCAGCGTCCACACCGCTACGACGTAGGCGATGACGGCGGCTGCCGTGGAGCGCAGGGTCTGCGCCCCGACGGGTTCGGTCGTACGCCGGACAAGTTTGATCACGGGCTCGGACACGGATACTGCTGGCATCTCTGTCCCATGCCCGCCCGCACGTCGTCACACCGCGTCGACGCACCGAACCCCACCGTACGGCCGTGCCCGTACGGTGGGATGCGCCAAAGGCGCGGCTGCCGCACCTGTCGCGTTCGGGAACGCGGATCGAGGGTGTCGATCAGTTCCGCGCACGTGGCGATGGCCCCCGTCTCGTCGGCCTGGCGTGCGGCCCGCGCCCGGTACGAGGGGTCCTTGAGCACCAGTTCGACGGCGGACCGGATCGGAGATGTCGTCGGCGCCGAGCACCGCCGTATCGTCCGCCGGACCGCCGGTCGGGGTGACGGCGAGTCCCGCGCCCGCCTCGGTGACCAGCCGGGTGTTCACCGGCCGGTCGGCGAAGAGGGGGACGCAGACCAGCGGGACGCCTACGGCTGTTCCCGGGCACGAGTGCCGCTTCGAGTCCCGGTGGCGCGACGACGAGGACATCGTCGCTCCGTGCCGTGCACGTGTCGATGAGGGGGACCAGCGGGTGGAGGTGGCCCGCGCCGCTGGTCGAGGCGAAAAGTCACACACGGGCCGAGAAGTACGCACATGGGCCGAGCCAGGGAGGCCCCGCCGCTTTGCCACAGCCCCACTTTCCTTCTGTTCCGGGCGCGTCAGCTCGCGAAGCCCACGTGCACGTGGTCGTGATGGGTGGCGTCGGTGAAGAACTGATTCGCGGTGGCGCCCCCGGTGAGCTGGATCGGTCCGCCGACGTTGTACGAGCCGGCCGCTGCCGCGTCCCGCATGAACGATTCGGTCAGCCGGCGCGGGGTGGCCGGATCGACGACCTCGTGCCCGTCGATCCGCCATACGTCGAAGGCGCGGCCCGGTGGGTGGTCGCTGGGCCGGTCGGTGCCGAACACGTACAACGGATGTCCGGAGCGGAACACGGTGATGTCCATCCGGTAGGCACCGGCCAGTCGCAGCAGGGCCCGTAGGACGGTCGGGTGGATGTGCCCGCTGCGGATGTCGGCCTCCGCCGCGGGCGGCAGGCCGATCCGCGGGTCGTCCAGCACCTGCCGCGCCGCCGCGGGCAGCGACGTGGCGGCGGCGCCGGGGCGGCCCGGGTGGAGCGCGGTGACCTCCCAGCGGGGCCGCGCCCGGCTCAGGCGTACGTCGACGGTCGTACCGCCCGCGTGCCCGGGGGTCCACTGGCGGCAAACCACGATCACACTGGCCGTGTCCGCCAGAATCCCGCCGTACTGCGCGTCGATCACCTGGAGCGCGGCCTCGTGCGCGTCGGGCCGTAACGGGCCCGCCGAGTCCACCAGTGACGGTGCCGCCCCCAGCGCGGCCACCCGCCTCTTCGCCGCGGCGGCGCTCCCCTGCCCGGCGGGCCACGCGCCGATCGCCTCCACCACTTGTACGGCGCGGAGTTTCACGTCGGGGTCCACGTCGTCGCGGTCGGGACGCCAGGCCGTGGTCGTGGGCAGCGGCGACGAGGAGGACCGCGGCGGGGACGCGGATGTCGACGGTCCGGCCGCTGTGCGGGAGGTTGCCGAACAGCCCGCGGTTCCCACGAGCAGACCACCGGTGCCGAGCAGCAGGGAGCGTCGGCCGAGTGGTTGGCGCATACGATCGCCCCGTTCCCGTTCGGGGCCCGCGTCACGGGGACGGGTGCCCGTACAGATGTCGATGGTCCGCCACCGGACTCAGCGTCGCCGGGGCCGGCGGTGACGGCGCGGCTTCGACAGCAACGGAGTGACGCGGACCGGCCGCCCGGGTGAGCGTCGGCCCCGGCGCCCACCCGGGCGGGGCGGTGCTGCACCGCGTCGGCTTTCTGTGGTCAGGGCTGGGGGTCGAGCGTGCGGCAGGCCTTCTGGAGTGCGAGCCGGCGGCTGGGGTCGTCCAGGTCCACGCCGAGCCGGTCGCGGGCCTGCCTCAGCCGGCTGGCGACGGTGTTGCGGTGCAGTCCCAGGACTCGGGCGGTGGCCGCCGCCGAACCGCCGTTCTCCAGGAAGACACGCAGCGTGGTCAGCAGGTGGGTGTGCTCGGCCGAACGCAGCGGGGCGAGCGCGGTCTCGGCGAAGGCCCGGGTGATGTCGGACTGCTGCCAGGCGGCGAGCAGCCGGCTGACGCCCAGTTCATCGGTGTGCTCCACCGCCGGCCGGAACTCCCGGGCCCGGGCCAGATGGGCGGCGTTGCGCGCCTCGGTCAGGGTGTCCGCCAGGCCGCCCGGCCCCTGGTGCGGCCAGCCGATACCGGCCACCGGCCGCCACTGCGTGGGCAGTCCCGCCAGCACGAGGCGCAGCACCCGCACCAGGCGGCGGGCCTCGTCGGGGGCGGGTTCACGGGTGCTGCTCGTCCAGGCTGCCCAGCCGCCTTCCCGCTCGGCGACCACGTGCACGTCCACACCGTGCCGGGCCAGTGCCGCGCTCAATTGCTCGGGTACGGCGCCCGGGTGATCGAAGGCGTTCCGGTTCTCGCAGCGCAGGTGGAAGCCGACGTGCCAGTCCTCCAGCCGCCAGCCGAGCGAGAGGGCCGGGCGCGCTCCACGGCGTCCCGGCTGACGGTGGCGCGGTCGGTGGTGACCTCGTCCAGCAGCCGTTCGCGCAGCACGGTGTCGTGGTCGGCCCGGGTGCGTTCGGCGGCCAGCCAGGAGCGGACGAAGGGCTCCAGCACGGCCAGGCCCAGGGCCACGGTGTCGGCGCGGCCCTCGTCGGCCCGCTCGAAGGGCCATCCGGGACCACCGCACCGAGCGTGATCGCGAGTACGCGTTCCAGAAGGTCATGCCGAAGCCGGGCGTGGCGCCGATGAGAAAGCTGGCCGGCGAGCTGAGCTGGCCGAACCTCTGGGTGGCAACCGAGAACCAGTGGTAACGCGCTGCGCCGGGGACGCGGGTGAGCGCGTAGTCGTCTTGTGCTGCGGAGGACGCCATGGGGGCTCCGAGACGTTGGAAGGGGAGCGGTTCCGGCGAGGCCAGAACCCCTGCCGCACCCCGTCATCGTGCACTGTGCACTCTCCGCCGCGAGGAAGAAGGCAGCATGCACAGGTGGGATCCGGCCACCCTTTCGGCTCAGGCCCGGCCGGCACAACCGCAGTGCGGACCGCCCCGGTCGGGCCGGGCACACCGCACTGTCGACCGCTCCGCGCAGGGCAGGTCGCACCTTGTGCGGGACGGGCGGCGCTCGCAGCCTGAAGCCCACGCCGTTCCCGCCGCCTGGAGGTGCTGTGAAGCTCACCGTCGTGATCCCCGTCATCAGCGACGCGTTCACCGAAGAGGTCCGCAAGGAGGTCGCCGGCTGGGCCGCACCCGGCACCGAGATCGACGTGCGCCGCATCGCCCGGGGCACCGCCTCCATCGAGTCCGAGTACGACGAGGCCCTGGCCGGGCCCGGCATCCTGGAGACTGTCAAGGAAGCCGCCGAGGACGGCGCGGACGCGGTTTTCATCAGCTGCTTCGGCGACCCGGGTGTGCACGCCGCCCGCGAGATCGTGGACATCCCGGTCGTCGGCGGTTTCGAACCGGCCGTTCTGACCTCGCTGGCGCTCGGCGAGAAGGCGGGCGTGATCACCGTTCTGCCGAACGTGCTGCCCATGCTGCACGGCCTCGTGCGCCGCTACGGACTCACCGGGCGGCTCGGCCCGATCCGGGTGGTGGACATCCCCGTCCTGGAGCTCACCGACCCGGAGCGGCTGGTGGACCGGCTGGCCGAGCAGGCCCGCGAGGCCGTGGCCCGGCGGGAGGCCGACGTGATCGTGCTCGGCTGCACCGGCATGATCGGCGTGGCCGCCGCGCTCCAGGAACGGCTGGCGCAGGACGGCCCGTTCGTCCCGGTGGTCGACCCCACCGGTGCGGCGGTCACCTGGCTGGAGTCCCAGGTACGGCTCGGGGTGCGGCCCAGCCGCACCACCTACATGCCCCCTCCCCGGAAGGACCGCAGCATCTGACGCTCCGTCCCCACGAAGTGGCCCCCGCGGTCGTCGGCCCCGCGCTCCCTGCCCGGCAGCGGCGAGTCCGCCGCGCCCGGGTACGGCAACCCGCGCCCTACGGGGACTCCGGGGGCCTCCGTACGGTGGAACCTGCCTCGTCCCCTCGCTTCCAGGAGCACGCATGACCTTCGACGTCGACGCTGTCCGCGCCCAGATCCCCGCCCTGAAGGCGGGCTCCGCCCGGTTCGACGCCCCCGGCGGCACCCAGACACCGCAACCGGTGATCGACGCCATAGCGGACGCACTGGCCAACCCGCTCGCCAACCGGGGACATGTCACCGAGGGCGAACGCAACGCGGAGGCGGTCGTGATCCGCGCCCGCCGCGCGCTGGCCGACCTGCTGGGCGCCGATCCACGGGGCATCGTGTTCGGCCGCAGCTCCACCCAGCTCGCCTACGACCTGTCCCGCACCCTGGCGAAGAACTGGGGCCCGGGCGACGAAGTGGTCGTCAGCAGTCTCGACCACGACTCCAACATCCGCCCCTGGATCCAGGCGGCCGAGGCCGCGGGCGCCACGGTCCGCTGGGCGGAGTTCGACCCGGCCACCGGTGAACTGACGGCCGATGACATCGCCGCCGTACTCTCGGCGCGCACCCGCCTGGTCGCCGTGACCGCGGCGTCGAACCTGATCGGTACGCGCCCCGACATTCCCGCCGTTGCCGACGTGGTGCACCGGGCAGGGGCGCTGTTGCACGTCGACGCGGTGCACTACGCCTCGCACGCCGCCGTCGATCTGCGCGGTCTCGGAGCCGACTTCCTGGTCTGCTCGCCGTACAAATTCCTCGGCCCCCACCTGGGCGTGCTGGCGAGCCGTCCCGAGTTGCTGGAGACGCTGCGGCCGGACAAGCTGCTGCCCTCCACCGACGCGGTTCCCGAGCGCTTCGAACTGGGCACCCTGCCGTACGAACTGCTGGCCGGGGCCGCTGCGGCGGTGGACTTCCTCGCCACGCTCGCCCCCGGGACCGACGGCAGCCGGCGGGAACGGCTGCTCGCCGCCTTCGCGGCGGTCGAGGCCCATGAGGACGCCCTGCGGGCCCGTATGGAAGAGGGACTGGCGGACCTCGGTGGCATCACCGTGCACTCCCGGGCCGCGCACCGTACGCCCACCCTGCTGCTGACCCTGGCGGGCCGCAGCGCCACCGCCGCCTCGCGGTACTTGGCGGAGCGGGACATCGTCGCCCCGGCCGGATCCTTCTACGCGCTGGAGGCTTCCCGCCGCCTCGGGCTCGGGGAGGCGGGTGGAGTACGGATCGGCCTGGCGCCCTACAACAGCGAAGAGGACGTCGACCGCCTGCTGGACGCCCTCTCCGGCCTTCTCCGCACCGCGCCCGCCGACGACTGACCCGGCCGTACCGGTGGACCCGGCCCCGCTGCGAAACACGCTGGTCGACGCGGTGCCGGAGGTGCTCAGGCGATGAAGGGGCGGTCGTAGGGGGCAATGGGGGCCGGGAGCACCGTGGAGCCGCTCAGATAGCGGTCCGTCGCGGCGGCGACGGACCGTCCCTCCGCGATGGCCCACACCACGAGGGACTGGCCGCGGCCCGCGTCA